>NZ_JAGHZH010000166.1:0-52036 GCF_017746885.1 Roseofilum sp. SBFL
AACTCAATGGTCGCGATCGCATAACTATAGCATCAGGTTAGAGGGTTACTTGCCCAAAAAATCGCTGGATTTTTTCGCCATCTTTTAACGGCTCAAAGCCAAGTGTAGCCTTAGATTCAAGCCTGTTGTCACCCCCTGAGATCCTTAACTCCAGAACCGGTGGCTTCTTCAATCAGGGCTTCGGCGCGATCGCCATCTTGATAGAGTAATTCTAAAAACTGCCAGGGTTCCATCCCGACTAACCGGGCGTAAAATCCAACTTCACCCATGATTCTGGCTTCTGACTGGCGCAAATACATACTGAGGCAATGATGGGCCTGGTTTTCGGGTTGGCGTTGGGTACGGAAAAAGGCTAAAGCATTGAGTAACCGGTCTTCATAGGGCGCGAGGGGTCTAATGTTCAGGTTTTGGGGAGTTCGTTGAGTCATAATCGATGAAACTGCGTTTCCTGTAGAAAGAGCATACCCCGTAAGGCAAACAACACACCCTACGGGGCTAAGATTACTCTATTTTGCCACTTTCGGAAGCATCAGAGTTTGACTCCCCTTTGTTGAACTCTGATAAAAGAGGAAATTCAACCTAGGCTTTTTTAGCTCTTTTACGAACCATGAAACCACCAACACCCAGTAGAGCAAGTACCATTCCGGGTTCAGGAATGCTCTGGCTCTGGTTTTGATCGGGGTCAAAACCGGTGTTGCTCAGGAGGAAGGAGTGGTTGTCAGTCTCAAAGCCACCACCTGCATGAGACACCTGTTGTAACACAATCCGGTCAAATACAGACCCGGCATCTTCAGCCCAGAATTCCAGGTAAGCATCTGCTTCATTCCAGAAGTTCCTTGCACGGTGAGAACCTTTAGCTTCCTGCCAAACAGCATTCAATTCAGCTTGATTTGGAGCATTACGTCCTGCTGACTGAAAAGCATCGATAAGCGTATCTCCTTTATAGAAGGAAATTTTATTGTTGGCGCTCACAGAACCCCAGTTGAGACCAAAGTAGTTAGCTGTTTCATTGAGTTTAATCTCAACATCAGCTCCTTTGAAAACGGTGAGGTAAGGGTTGTTGTGGTTAACAGTGCCATTAATATTTTCTGGAACCCATCGGTCAGCAATTACAGCACTCCTGCCAGGGTTCAAAAATGTATAAGAGGCAAATTCATTGGTGAAATTTGCCTTAGACCGACGGCCGCGTTGATTAGGGATTAAGTCATTGAAGTCAACAGTAGCCGTATTCTCAACTTGAGTGGCAATCCCCATATTGCCATGTTCACCATAGGAACCCCCCTTATTCATGCGGAAGCTAAGACCTGCATGAGCAGCATTATTTCCAATTCCGAGTGTGGAGAAAGTTGCTAGAGCCGCGATCGCTAGAGTTTTGTATGTGTTGTTCATGGTCTGTTCTCTTTTTTGTGTTTGTGTGTTAATCACATGGTAAAAAAAATTCTTGAAAAAGTAAACTCATTATTCAAAACCTTTATTCAAGCCTTAAAAAAACTGTTTTTTTACTGAAATAAACACCCCGACTTTGAGTAATAAAAATTGCAAAGTATGGCATTTATACTTAAAATGTGCATCGCCAAAGGGAAGTACGGATAAGGAAAAATTTTGGCAGTAAATTGGCATAAATATTGCTATAGCGTCGTCTCAAGACCTAGAATCACCATTCCTCCGCTTAAAGTGAGAAAAACTATGGCGATATCAATTGCTTTCATTAGGGCTAACACGTAAGTAATAGCACATATATAGTAAAATTTAAGGGAGATAACGGATAGGCTACTGAGCTGCAAGCCCTCAATTGTGGAAACGGTGATGGCGATCCATAAATCTAGGTTGACCTGCTGTTTGGCAGAAAAAGCGTTATTATCTTTAAACTTGTGTCTCTAAACTGAGTGCCCATATCCACCAACTGTTTTAGTCCATGAGTTTTAAGGAAGAATTTGAACTACTGCTGCGATCGCGCTATCCGATCATCTATATTCCCACCGCCGAAGAAGAACGGGTGGAAAGGGCGATCGCCGAATCGGCCAAAAACCTCGGCAGTCGAGGAGTCTATACCTGGGATTTCGTCGATGGTTATCAAGGCAACCCCAATGATAACGGGTTTGGTCGTCGCAATCCCCTCCAAGCCTTAGAATTCGTCCAGAAAGTTCCCCCCACAGCCGCTGGAATTTTTGTTCTCCGGGATTTTCAGCGCTTTTTAGAGGATGTTTCCATATCGCGGAAACTGAGAAATTTAGCCCGCAGCCTCAAATCGGAAGCCAAAAACCTGGTGATTCTGGCTCCAGAAATTGCCATCCCCACCGACTTAACCGAAGTGATTACTGTCTTAGAATTTCCCTTACCCCAGAGTGGAGACATTCGGGAAGAAGTGAGCCGGTTACTGATGGGATTAGGGCAAGTCATTGAGCAAGAAGTCCTGGAAGAAATTGTCCGGTGTTGTCAAGGTCTTTCCCTAGAGCGCATTCGCCGGGTATTGGGAAAAGCGATCGCCACCCATGGGGAATTGCGCCCGGAAGATGTAGACCTAATTTTAGAAGAAAAACGGCAAACCATTCGCCAAACCCAAATCTTAGATTTTTATCCCGCTCAAGAACAAATTTCTGACATTGGCGGTTTAGAAAACCTCAAAGATTGGCTCCTGCGGCGCGGTGGCGGGTTTTCCGAGCAAGCCAGAGCCTACGGACTGCCCCATCCCCGTGGTTTACTGTTGGTGGGCATTCAAGGAACGGGAAAATCGCTGACAGCAAAAGCGATCGCCCACCATTGGCATCTTCCCCTCCTGCGCCTCGATGTGGGACGACTATTTGCCGGACTCGTGGGAGAATCGGAATCGAGAACCCGGCAAATGATTCAACTAGCTGAAGCTCTCGCTCCTTGTATTTTATGGATTGACGAAATTGATAAAGCCTTTAGTGGCATGGGATCGCGGGGAGATGCAGGCACAACGAATCGGGTATTCGGAACCTTTGTCACTTGGTTAGCAGAAAAAACTTCACCGGTTTTTGTCGTTGCCACCGCTAATAATATCCAAAGTTTACCCCCAGAACTATTACGCAAAGGGCGATTTGATGAAATCTTTTTCGTGGGACTCCCCACCCAAGAAGAACGACAAGCCATTTTTGAAGTTCATCTCTCTCGGTTGCGTCCCCAAAGTCTGAGAAATTATGAGTTAAAACGTCTTGCCTATGAAACCCCTGATTTTTCGGGGGCAGAAATTGAACAAATGATTGTAGAAGCCATGCACATTGGCTTTAGTCAAAACCGGGATTTTACTACCGATGATATCCTAGAGGCAGCCAGTCAAATTGTCCCCTTAGCTCGCACGGCTCAAGAACAAATTGAATTGTTACAATCTTGGGCAGCTTCCGGTAAAGCAAGACTTGCCTCTCGTTCAAGTGGTTTAAAACCGCCCTTGTAGTCGTTATTATTTTCAAGATTTATTCTTATGGTTGGTAGATTAGTTTCAGGATTTTTTCAAGTATTTTTGGGGATCGCGTTGGCGATCGCCCTGATGTTAGTCGGTGGATTAGCCGCTGCCCGTTATTTTATGGCCAGAATGACCATTGACCCTCCCAAACCCGAATTTCCAGAGGCACAAGAGGCTAAACCCGCTTCTGCTTCCCTGTCTACTCCTGCTGAAGTCCAAAAGCCAAAAGAACCGGAACTTCCAGAAGGAGCCTACAAAGCCAGAGTCACTTGGCCTGATGGTTTGATCTTGCGGAATGCCCCCAGTTATGAGTCGGGGTCTATTGGTGGAGTCGGTTATAACGAAACGTTGTATGTGATTGGAGAAAGTGAAGATAAGATTTGGCAAAAAGTTCGGGTTGCTTCTCGAGATGCCTGGGTGAAAGGGGGAAATGTGGAGAAAGTGGAATAGAAGGGAATGGGGAATGGGGAATGGGGATGCAATTCTCTCTGCTATGAAGTACAGCTTGAAGCCTCAGACCCTAAGTAATACAAGATATTGCCTGTTGCCTATTGCCTAGCGCAAATCGCCTTAAATGTTAAGAAATATCTCTAAACCTCAAGCTTGATTGCAATTGAGGGGAAATTATGCACGGAAAAGAAACTTGGGTGATACCCTGAGAAGACAAAATTGATCGGCACTCATCCAGAAATTATCTTTTATGTATAATAAGTCTTCTGATTCGGATTGGCTCGAAGCGATCGTTACTGGCAGTATCGGTGCAGGTATTGTAACTTCTTTTGCCGTCAGTCAAGGGCAACATCCCCTAGTCGGTTTAGCTATTACCCTATTTGCTGGTATTTGCGCTTGGTTGATCGATCGACAAATGCACTAATTGACACCAACTCAATCCATGTTTACCCTTGTGTTACCATTCGGTAAATTCATCTCTTCGGGTTCTCGCTTAATCCAAAGCTTGCTAACAATAATCCTGATTCTAGGGTCGTTGACTCTCTCAGTCAGAGCTATAGAAATAGGAGATGATGGGCCACAAGTGCGGGAATTGCAGCAACGACTCCAAGATTTAGGGTATTTTAATTTACAACCTACAGGACGATTTCGGGAACTGACCCAGGAGGCGGTCATCCAATTTCAACAAGATCGGGGCCTAATTCCCGATGGTATTGTGGGAGCAGAAACTTGGAGTCGATTGCGTTCGGGAGGAACCCAGAGATCGACATTAGACAATTCTCCCGTACTCCAGCGCGGCGATCGCGGCCCGGAAGTCACAGCTCTACAGGAAAACCTGATGGCCAAAGGCTTTTTTAATGGCCCCATTACGGGATTATATGGTTCCTTAACCGAGGAAGCGGTTCGCTCCTATCAAGAAGTCCAAGGCTTAACCCCAGATGGTATTTATGGCCGCCGCACTCAAGCACAACTCGAAAATGGAGCGCCAGTGGGTCAGTCCTTAAGTTCAAGGTCAGATCCCCAAGTTCTAGAATTACAGCGCCGTTTAAAAGCCAGGGGATTGTATGATGGCCCCTTAGATGGCATCTTAGGCCCCCTAACCCAAGAAGCCATATCCAGAGCGCAACAGAGGTATGGTATTAGTCCAGAAGATATTCGCTGAGTTTCTCTAGGTAACCAATCCCCGCGAAGACAGCGACGGGGCTTCCAAACGTATCGGAGACTTTACGTGAGAGCCCCCTGAGCCAAAGAAATTACAAGTGAGCAATCTTGAGTCATTTTGCTCGAAAAGATCGCCTAAAATAGGGGCAGCATCGACACCTGGATTAAGATCTCCTACTCTCTATGGACTCTCTAGCCTATCTCCATCTAGCCCTAGCCTATCAAGACCCGACCAGCACCGAACGGGTTTTACGAAAATCAATCCAGCAATTTTGGCAACAGTTGCTGGCTAAACCAATTTCTAGTCGATTGATCCTACGATTACTCTCTTTAGGCATCACGCTGGCGATCTTGACTTTAGCGCAAGTAGCTCTAGCTCTACGATTCGGAGATTCTGGCACAGATGTAGCACAACTTCAGCAAAATCTCCAGCTATTAGGATACTATCGAGGCCCCATCACCAGAATCTTTGATGGAGTAACTGAGCAAGCAGTACTCAGTTTCCAACGTGATGCTGGTATTGGGGTCGATGGCATAGTGGGTTCGGAAACTCAATCTGCGATCAATCGGACCTTGTTCAACCAATTGCCACAAGCAGGATTCAATACGTTCCCTCAAATTCTGCCCCCTCCTCCAGCACCTTTTAATACGCCATCTTTTACACCCGGTTTCACTTTTGGCGATCCCCTTCCGAATTCCTTTAATCCGGCTCTGGGTCAACCCAACTTTAATCAACCCTTTGGATTACAACAAGTAACACCCAGTTCTCCGATCTGGCAGATTCAGCTACTGCAAAGTAGACTGCAAGATCTAAGATTGTATCGGGGCACAATTGATGGAATCTATGGCCAACTGACAACAGATGCTGTGGAGCAGTTTCAGCGCTTAAGAGGTTTATTTCCTAGTGGCATAGCTGATAGCAGAACTCTAGCAGAATTAGGCTTAGGATCAGACCCAATAGCCACAGGAAACAATACTTTTCCCCGCGTAACACTCCAAGGATATGTCGTAGTGATTCCAACCGGTAACAATTTTATCTATCAACAAATCCGCATACGGTATCCCAGCGCTATACAAACTCGAAATCGAAGAGGGAGATTTGTTTATATACAAGCCTATGACAATCGCGATCGTGCTGAGAGTCAGTCTGCACTATTGAGATCGCAAGGTTTTACTAATGCCAGAGTCGTCTATTTCCGTTAAGCTCTAAATATCAAGGATAATGATTCCTGTGGCGATCGCCCTTGAAAATTCACTTACCACCTAAACTTGTTACTCCCCTTAGATCCTCTATGACTGAACCTGTTGCCGATCTCAATACCCAATCTCCTATGGCGACGCGCATCCGTAATCTGGTAGTGGCATTAACGGCGATCGCCTTAAGTGTAGCTTTGTTTCTAGGTCTACAAACCCAAAATCCCTCTACTTCTCTGTCTGAGTTGGCCGAAACCTCTACACCGCTAGAAGTTGCCCTAGAAAATGAGAAGCCAACGTTAATGGAATTTTATGCCAATTGGTGTTTAAGTTGTCAAGCTATGGTTCCTGATATGGTAGCGTTGCGAGAGGGCTATGGGGAACAAGTCAATTTTGTCATGTTGAATGTGGATAATACCAAATGGTTGCCAGAAATGGATGCCTATCGCGTCGATGGTATTCCCCATTTTGTATTTTTAGATCGTCAGGGAGAGGCGATCGCCGAAACCATTGGCGAATTACCCAAACCCATTCTCAAAGATAAATTAGACGCTCTCGTGGCGGGTGTCCCCATTCCCGACGCTGGCAATATCGGCAAAGTATCCAGCCTAGAATCGGGTTCGCGAAACGAAGTCCCCATGGTTTCCGATCCCCGCAGTCATGGATCTCAAGTCGTACAGTAGGCGATCGGATGTCTCCAGGAATTTTATATAAAGTGGATTGTGAATGTTGGACAGAAGAATATTATTCAATACTTTCATCATAACCGTTTCATTGGTTTCCCTCCTCTAAGATATATTGATAAACCGATCGCGATATAAAAAACCTTGAACGTAATCAATTTGCATTCGTCGTGCAAAGGCCAAATCCTCTTCGGTTTCCACCCCTTCTAAAATGATTTTTTTTCCTGTACTATGCACATAATTAGTCAAGAACTGAACTAAACAAATTAGATTTTTATTTTGTTTATTCTGCACAACATATCGATCCAGTTTAATAAAATCGACCAGTTGCATAACCGATGTGGAGATCATCGATTGTGGATTACAAACATCATCAAGAGCCGTCTCAATTGTGGCATTTGATAATTCATGGATCATAGACAAACTCATCATAGCATGATTGATTTCAGTATTTTCAATTAACTCAACGACAATCCCATCACCAGTTTGATAATTATGAAATAACTCTAGAAATGGATTTTTTCCAGAATGGGTTGTGTATTGTTCTCTACTACAGGAAAAATACGAATCTTGATCGAGGTTGACAAAAAGCTTCGTCTTTTTGGGGGCATGAGCTAATTGCAGTATTTTTTGTTGATATTCAACCTCACAGAGTTGGAGTGGTGTGTTGTGTAAAGCTCGATATACTATATCTGGTGGAATGGCTTGATTAGAAGCATCAAAAAATCGGGCTAAACACTCGAATCCATAGATCTCTTGACTCTTGACTTCAACAATCGGTTGATACTCCACTCCATATCTTTGTTCCGAGATCAACTCATCTATACTCTTAGACCAATTGACCCAAGCATCTATCTTTTTTACTTTAAAACCTGAGCTATTTAAGCGCATTTTTTCTACTTTTCTTCATTTTTTCTGGAAGATTTGAATGATGTATGAACACCAACATTTTTTTCTTCGTTGTCAATCCAATGGATGTTTCGTTGCACTAGCATAAGATAATTGTGCTTTCTTACGCCTTTTGTCTTGGGTACTTAACACTAAGGATTTTGAGCTTAACTGGTGACCAATGGAGATGATCCATGACTAGCGCCTAGCACGATAGCATAGTTGCACGTATTGAGTTGAGTTGCAGATAGGGATTGAGATCCAACTTTACTTGGGGATGGCGATCGCGATATCGGTAGATTGATCGAGAAAGTGGTTCCTTCTCCCATTTTAGACTGGCACAATAGCTGACCACTGTGCTTATCAACAATTATTTTATAGCTAATCGACATCCCTAAACCGGTTCCCTTATCCGCAGATTTTGTAGTGAAGAATGGTTCAAATATTTTCGCTTTTACTTCATCAGACATTCCTGAGCCATTGTCAACAATTTTGATTTGCACTTGGTTTTCTCTTGCCATAGAAGTTTGAATTTTAATTTGACCTGTTTGGAGAGGACTTCCCTGCTCTTTCTGTTTTTTACTGCGCTCATCGAGTACATCAATTGCATTGGCGAGAATATTCAAAAAGACTTGGTTTATTTGTCCACTGTAACCCTCGACTTTCGGGATTTCTCCATATTGTTTGATGATGGCAATTTCAGAGCGATAATCTTTGGCTTTTAATCGATTGTATAAGATCAACAAAGTACTGTCTAAACCTTCATGGATATCTACCGGTTTCATGGTGGACTCATCAACATGAGAAAAAGTCCGCATGGATTGAACAATCTGGGCGATGCGTTCGGTTCCCACTTTCATGGAATTGAGTAAATCTGGAAAGTCTTCCATCATAAATTCGAGATCGGATTCCTCACTATAGTCAACAATGGCTTCGACCGGTTCGGGATAATATTCTTGATATAACTTGAGGAGGGTTAAAAGAGATTCGCAGTAGTCTTGAAGTGGCACTAAGTTACCTCCGAGAAAATGGAGAGGGTTCTTGATTTCATGAATGATACCCGCTAACATTTGGCCCAACGCCGACATGCGTTCGCTGTGAACGAGCATGGCTTGAGTGTTTTGTAATTCAGTTAAAGTCTCTTGTAGAGTATTGGCTTTCTCCGTTTGCTTTCTGAGGAGTTGTTCAATCTGTAGCATGTAGCGCTGAGAAGCTCTGAGGTAAATGCTCAGAAAGGTAATTAAAGCTGTACTGCCGATAATGATGCTCCAAGTCCGCCAATATTGATCGGGGGCAATGTATTGAGCAGTGGGGATCAGCAACCAAGAAATTTCACGATCGCTCACCTTTAGCGATCGCTGACAGGGTAGCGTCACGGAATTTCGCGATCGCCGCAGTTGACGAAATGCTTGCCCAGAGGCTGAACTCGTCGGAGGGGCAAATTCTGGACATAACCACCCCCGACCAATTAGACTTGGAGGGTTTTCCTCAAGATTGTTGACAAATAATCGCTCATTCACTTTATAGAGCGCTACGGGTTCTAGCTCTTGTTTCAGGTTACCTTGCCAAAAATAAATCTCTAGCTCGGTTAGATTCAGCCCCCGTAGGGAGTGTTCTAGTAATGCCTGAATTAATTCACTTGAGGTCAGCTTTTCAATCTGCTCTGGACGGATTTTTTGTTGAGTAGAGAATTGTTGTTCTAAGGAATGTTGAAGGCGATCGGCTTGAATCTGTAAGCTGTTTCTCAATTCGCGCCGCTCCCATTGCCAAGTCGCAGAAGCAAGAATCATCGCGAAAATTGCACTAAGGATGGTGAGGGCTGTAACGGGTACATTGCGATATAGAGCAATGGCGCGACGATTCCGATCTAAAAAATAAGTCATAGTTAGATTACTCTATTATCGCAAATGAAGATTGGGAGTATTGGTATCTATTGAGAATATTTCTTAATTATAAGGGTATGAAGCACCAAATATTGGTGATCTGAATCACATAAAAATCAAAGATTAGATTTAATCTTAGGTTGTTCTTACTCCCCACTGCCGACTCGCTGCTTGTCCTGAGTATCTTCCTATCAGGGTAACGACAGGGGAATTAACGATCCACTAGAATTTAAACTATTCCTACTCTCTGAACCCAATTAAGTTCATGTACGTTTATCGCACAGATCAAGTTAAGCACAAAGCCAAGCAGCATAATCTGGAGACCCACATTAATCGATTCTGTGATGAACTGTTGCCTCAGAGTGTCGATCAAGCCCAAGCTCATTTCAAGCGCCTGTATCCTTATCTCAAGCGCAAGGTTGACCATAATTATCGCTTGATTGCTCGCATGGTACGGGTGCAGGGAGAAAGTGCGGGGGAGGATGTTTTGGTGTTGCTTGATATCCTCAAGCGGGGAGCAAAAGACTATGAACATTTTCTTAGAGACCGGGAAGGGTTTGGCCAGCAGTATCTCGATCTTCAGATTCAACCTGGGGAATTGGAGAATTGGCTATTGGGTCAACACAATTTAGAGTTGGTTCCCCATCGGGTACGGCCATTGGTACAGGAAAACCCGGATTTATTACCCTGGTTAGAACCTCCAGGATGGAAACGGGAAAACCAGGGTGCGTTAATTTATGAGAGTGAAATTTGGTTTGGGGAGTTAAGTAGTGCAGCGATGCGATCGCACGCTTCCCAGTATACCCAATTAGTCGAAGTGATTCAGAGTCCCCAATCGACGGAACAGACGACTGAGTGGCCGGGAGTGTTGCTTTATGGAGCAGGCGATCGCTATATTCTCTTTAGTCGGATTGTCTGTGGGGATCAATCGTCGTCGATTCTGTTTCTACTGTGTCCCTTTTCCCATTATCCCACGCCCGAGGAAATCAGTGCTATTGGCGATCGCACCTATCTCTACAATCAAACTGTCAATTATCTGAACGGCCATTTCAACCTCAATTCCATTACTGCCTTAGCTCGCCGAGCCTATCCCAATTATTTACTCGCCCATGAGGATTGGCTGATCCTTGAGGGTTCCCCAAAGGTGAATTTAGCCCTGTCTGCGGAAGAGGAGAGCCTCTTAAACTTTGTCTCAACACCGGGCAATCACGCTCTTCCCTTGTTCTTAAACGGACAAGCTGGGAGTGGTAAATCAACGCTCCTCTTTTATCTGTTTGCCGACTATTGCTATCGCAAATTCTATTATTATGGCGATCGCCTCTTACCTGGCAATCCCCTATTTTTAACCTACAATGAGCGTCTGCTAGAGGTTGCCAAAGACCGAGTCCAAAAATTACTAAAATTTCATCATCGCTTTGTTTCCCAACAAACCAGCAACGATCCGATTCCTAATATCCGGCATTTTTTTAAACCTTTCCAGCGTTTTTTGCTTAACCTTTTGCCCCCAGAATATACCGAAAAATTTGCCTTAGACCGCTATATTTCCTTCCATCAATTCAAGGTCTTATATCAGCACTGTCCCCTTCCCACCGCCCACCATTACTCGCCCGAACGGTGTTGGCATGTCATTCGCACGTTCATTAAGGGATATAGCTTAGAAGAGATGACCTTAGAGGACTACGAGTTTGAAGTCCCACGCAAGGAAAGAACCGTTCCCATTCAAGAGTTTAAGGATATTTATACCCTTTGGCAAAATTGGTATCAGAGAAAAGCACAAGAATCTGGATACTGGGACGATCAGGACTTAATTAAACAGGTCTTGCAACTGCCCTTGGATTTAGCCCGCTATACCGCCATTTTCTGTGATGAATCCCAGGATTTTACCCGTATTGAGCTACAATTAATTTTAAGACTCTCTATTTTTTCTCGCTACGATCTGGGATATCAAACCCTAGAAAACTTTCCCTTTGTGTTTGCAGGCGATCCGTTTCAAACCCTGAATCCAACGGGATTTCGCTGGGATAGTTTTAAGGCCGCATTTTATAGTGAAGTGGTGATTCAACTCGATCCCACCCGTCAATTGGGGTTAGAAATGAATTTCCAAGAATTAGAATGTAACTACCGTTCATACGCTCCGATTGTAAAATTCAATAACTTGATTCAATTCTGGCGCTATCTCTTGTTTAATCACCGAGATCTAAAGCCTCAAAGAGTCTGGAAGCAAGGACAACTATTACCGGAAAAATTTATTTTAGAAGACAATTTACCCCGGGAAGTATTCAAGGAATATATCCAAAATACAATTATCATTATTCCCTGTGAAGAAGGGGGAGAAATTGCCTATATCCAAGAGGATGAAGTCTTATCTGAAGTGATTGAAGGGTGGAGTGATGGGGAGCCGCCCAAAAATGTCCTCAGTGCGATCGCCGCCAAAGGACTCGAATTTAAGCGGGTGATTTTGTATAAATTTGGGGAAGCCTGTCATCACCGGTTTTGGACGCTCCTAGAAGCCGATCGCCCCGAATTGAGCATTGAAGTGGAATACTTCTTTAATAAGCTCTATGTGGCAGCTAGTCGCGCCATTGAACGCTTATTTGTCGTCGATACTCCCTGGGGCGATCGCACCCTATGGGATCAGATCAACGATCCTCATCACGTAGAAACCCATTGGGGACGAGTGAAAAATCTCCAGGACTGGCAACAACGGATACAATTTTTGCAAACCGGAACGGATGAAAGTGCGAAGAATTTGCAAGAAGATGATTTACTCTCCGTTGCTCTCACCCTTAAAACCGAAGGCTTAAACGCCCAAGATCCCAAACTATTACGGCGAGCCAAACAATATTATCGAACCATTGGTAATTTAGAAGAAGGACATCTTTGTGAAGCTTGGGCGCTCAAATTTGAACAACAGTATCAAAGAGCTGGGTCAGAATTTTGGCAACTGGGAGAAGAAGAAGAAGCTTGGGATTGTTTTTGGCAAGGCTCCTGTTGGGCTGACCTATATCAATGGTATCAGGATGTGGCCGATCGCCCGGAACTTAGCGATCGCCATAGCCTCGAACAACCTCTGATTAACTTCATGGTCTCAGAATTTGACCAGGAAGCCATACAAACCCTCACCCAGGCATTACAAGTTTATCACCATAATCAGACCCAAATTTTAGAGCAACATCGTTTTAGTCCCCAATGGGCAACGGCAATCAAAACCTATCAGCAAAACATCGAAGAAATTAACGACGAAAGTACCTTACAACCCGCCATTTGGTACAATGTCGGTGAAGTTCTGCAAGCTTTATCAGATGCTGGATATCCAGGTCTACTCACTTCAGCCGGACTTTGCTTCTATCGCGGAAAAGCGTATCAAGAAGCCGTAGATTGTTTCACCTCTGCTCAAGCAACTGAACAACGGGAATATTATCTTGCCAAATCCCAATTAGTTGGACTTCCCGAAGGCTTAGAATATCTGAAACTGGCTTCAAGTGCTAGAGGATCGACCCCAACCAAGAGTCATTCCGATCTCGAACATCTCATTTATCAGGCTTGGAATGAAGCAGGATCTCCCAAAGACCCCGCCTGGTTACGTTATATTGCTCCTATTTTAGAAAATCAGAACTCTTACTATCATGCCTTTATGGCTTATCTGTATTTAGACGATACTGAAGCCCTAAAGCGCTGTTTTGACCAGATTTCCGATCCCAGAGAACAGCGCCAAGTTTTACCCCTATGGCTACAATATTTAATCCGTCGGGAATCTTGGCCAGAATTACCGGAAGTTTTTGAACAATGCACTCGCGAACGGTTAACCGATCTTGTCGAAAAAACTCAAGTTTTGGCGGTAGTGATTTATGAATTAGCCCATTCTAATTTGCATCCCAATCGCCTCTCAATTCCCGATCGCCAACGCTACGAATATTTAATTAAAGACCAGTTCCTGGGTCAATCCAACTGGCAAAATTATCTGTTGATGGAACAGGTGGGCATTGCCCTGGAAAAAATCGGCGGTTTGGGAGTTACCCTAGACTTTTATCAAACCTTCTGCGAGGGCAATTATCCCACCAACACCCAACAGCTTGCCCGCACGCGCTGGTTAGCCACCAAGAAAAAACAGGAAGACTATTACACCACCAAGGGCAAAACCAACCGCCTGATCCGTATTCGCTCGGAACTAGCACAAAAATCCCGCAGTTGGAAAATCCCCCTAGATACGGTATCAGCAACTCCTCCCTCTGCTCCCCAACACCGTCCTTCCCCTCCCCAGCCCCAGCAGAAAAATCTCCCTCCTGTTCCAGAAGTTACTAATACAGCTCCTGCAAATCAATCGGTTGAACGCTCTTTAGATAAGCCGATGACTAACGAGCAGAATATTGACCAGGTCGAAATTTTAGGCTTACCCAAAGAGGTAGAAGTGAAGCAAATTAGCCATGGAGTACTGTGGTTCCCCATTAAAAATCTCGTGATTAAGGTTACTCCAATGGTCAAACAAGTGTTAATTGCCGATATTCTCAGTGGCGATCGCCTGCGGGTCGATTTAATCAACTCTAGCCTATTGTTCAAAACCATGTCTATGAAAGGTTCTGGCAATGAACCCCTCATCTTTAGTTGCTTTAATGCTAGCTACGAAGGACGCTTAGAACCCGGCGATCCAGCCCAATTATTCCTCAATATTGCCGAACATCAACTGTGCTTCAAATTCAAAGGAAGATAAAATAAAGAGAAAATCCTGATCGACTTATGCACCTCCAATACCATCCTAGAGATTACTACCCCTCGGCGGAGGATTTGCCCGACTCAGACGATACTCCTGTGGATAATGAACTGCAAGATTTAATTCCGACTCTACTCAAAGCGATGCTGGCATCAATTTGGTCAGAGCGCATGGATTGGTTTTTTGGTGTAGATATGGGAGTTTACACCGATCCAAACCAACCGGCAATTGTCCCTGATGGATTTTTGAGTATTGGTGTCCCCAGAATTATTGATGAAGGTTTACGCTTATCTTATGTTCTCTGGAAAGAGAGACAAGTTCCCACTCTAGTGTTAGAGGTAGTCTCGAAAACCCAAAGGGGAGAATATGCCGAGAAAAAACAAAAATATGCCCAACTGGGCGTTCTCTACTATGTAATCTATAATCCCTTGCCGACAGAGCAACAGAGATTGGAAGTTTATCAACTTAAAGGGGGTAAATATCAATTATTGTCTGGGGAACCCATATGGTTATCCCAACTGAATTTAGGGATCGGTAGAGAGCGAGGGACGAATCAAGGAATAACCAGAGAATGGCTCTATTGGTATGATGAAAAGGGAAATCGTTATCCGACTCCAGAAGAGAAAGTAAAGAGTGCAGAACTAGAGCTAGAAAGGGAGCGTCAGGATAAGGAAAAGCAACAACAAAGAGCAGAGAGTGCAGAATCGGAATGCGATCGCCAACAGCAAAGAGCAGAGAGTGCAGAATCAGATTTACAACAACTCCGTGAGAAACTACGACAATTAAATATCGATCCCGATTCTTTATTGTCGTAGTTTCTAAACGGCGATCGCTAATTCAGAGAACATCTGACGCAGACTATTAGGAAACTATCAGCACCATCGTGTGTCATCCATTAAAGAAGGATTGCCAACTCTGGGTAAAGAACCATGATTCAACCAAAAACTTTATTCCTGTCCACCCTAGCAGCGGGATTGATATTCACCCCACCCGCACTGAGTCTACCCGAAGCATCCATACTGGCTCAGTTTAGTAGCGAAGAACAAACGCGGATTCAAGTTTATCGCCAAGCAAGTCCTGCTGTAGTGACAATTAAAGCTGGACGAGGTTCAGGTTCTGGGAGTATTGTCCGCTCCGATGGTTTAGTGTTGACCAATGAGCATGTGGTTTCTGAAGCGAGACGGGGAAGAGTGGAGGTGAGAACAGCCCAAGGACAACGATATCAGGGTTATGTCATTGCAGTCGATCGCCGCAACGATCTAGCCTTAGTTTATCTGCAAACCAACGATACCCTACCCACTATCCCGATCGCCAATCGCCAAGGCGTACAAGTCGGTCAACAAGTTTATGCTATTGGTAGTCCTTTTGGCCTTTCCGGAACCATTACCACAGGTATCCTCAGTCGCATCGACCCAGAAAACAGAGACCTACAAACCGATGCAGCGCTTAATCCCGGTAATTCAGGCGGTCCCCTACTCAACTCCCGTGGGGAACTCATAGGAGTCAATAAAGCTATTTTAAGTCGAGATGGAACCAATAGCGGTATCGGCTTTGCCACCAATGCCTCCATTGCCCGCGAGTTTATTGTCGCCAATGGCAATCAACGCGATCCTGGCTTTCCGGATGATAGTGTGGCTCGACGCAATCCGAATTATCCTCCAGATAACGGTAATAGTCGCGATCGCTTTTCCGATCGTCCCCGTTTAGGCGTAACTGTCGATCAGGATTTAATTGTATTAGAAGTAGAACGGGGTTCTTTAGCCGCAGATATTGGTTTTCGACCTGGCGATCGTCTGTTAGCGATTAATCACCGTCGTTTGCGAGGAGTTAATGACCTGATCGGCTTTCTTGAAACCCGTCCCCGCTCCATGTTGCTCACCGTGCGACGCAATCGGAGAATTGCCGAAGTCTTGGTTGAGTTTTAGAGCAATAGGCAATAGGCAATAGGCAATAGGGAAAACCGTTTTACAGTTTTCTGGAGCTGTATCCCCGTCTCCCCTCATCTCCGTGTCTCCCCATCCCCGTGTCTCCCCATCCCCGTGTCTCCCCATCTCCAGAAGCGCTATAAAGGATAAGGGGGAAATGATTCAGGAGTAAGAGCGTGATACGGGCGATCGCCGATTGGTTAGAGAGAAAATGGGTAAACCCAGCCTATGCTGGATGGTTGCTGGGTGCTCTGATGGTCTTTTTCTTTGGGGCAGCGACCAATACCATGGTGGGATGGTTATATGTGATGAGTGGTATTATCGCCGCTCTGCTATTTATGGCTGCTATTTTACCCGTGCGATCGCTACGCGGCCTAAAGATCCATCGCCGTCGCATTCGCCCCATCAGCGCTGGAGATCGTCTCACTATTGAACTTGATATCGAAAATTGCACCAACCAAGCCAAAACCCTGCTCCAAGTTCAAGACGTACTGCCCTTTGTCCTCAGTCCTCCCCAAACCACAGCGATCGCCCATATCCCCGCTCACAGCGCCTACAAGTGGATTTACGATCGACCGACCCAAAAAAGAGGAATTTATCGTTGGAGTACCCTACAGCTTAGAACAGCCGCCCCTTTGGGGTTATTTTGGTGTCGCCGTCGCCGAGAAGCCCCTGCTACGGCGATTGTTTATCCCCAAGTGTTGCCCCTGCGAACTTGTCCCCTGATTGATGACCTAGGACAAGACCAAAGCCCCAAATTTAAACGCGACCATCAGGGGGTACAAAATGCCACAGAAGGTCTGACTCGCTCCTTGCGCCCTTATCGCACTGGAGATCCCTTAAGGCTAATTCACTGGCGTACCAGCGCCCGCTATGGGGACTTAAGGGTGAGAGAATTGGAAATTATGGCTGGTGGTGACGATGTGGTGATTGCCCTCGATACGGAGTTTGCTTGGCATCCAGAAACCTTTGAACAAGCCGTTATTGCTGCGGCTTCTCTCTATTTTCATGCCTCCCGGCGGCAAATGAATGTTAAACTCTGGACCGCGTATACGGGACTTATTCAAGGTTATCAAGTCGTCTTAGAGAGCCTTGCGGGAACTACCTTTGGCGAACAGGCGCGTAATTTACCCAATTTACCCTTAATTGTACTCACTCAAAATAGCGATCGCCTCAAGCAACTCCCTATCGGCAGTCGTTGGGTCTTTTGGCCCCCAGAAGATTGGTCGGGTAGCCTTAAAGAGGATTTTAAGGGTTTACAAATTGTAGGAGATCGCCCCCTAGAGTCCCAATTGCAACAGCCTCTTTGAGGGAATTGTGGAACATGGAGACGCGAGAAAAGCTCTCCCTGAGCGGAGTTGAAAGGAGCATGGACACGGATATGTCCTATTCCCTATTACCCATTACCTATTACCCAATCATGCTTTCTAAACGCTTTGAAGATGCCCTCATCTTGGCGCACCAACTGCACCAAACCCAAATCCGTAAAGCTTCAGGAGTTCCGTATATTGCCCATCTTCTGGGAGTTGCCAGCATTGCCCTAGAATATGGTGCAACTGAAGATGAGGCGATCGCCGCCCTATTGCATGATGCCATAGAAGATCAAGGAGGAGAAGCCACCCGCGATCGCATTCGAGAACAATTTGGAGAAACGGTAACTGCCATAGTCGAAGGATGCACAGACGCTTACACCATCCCCAAACCTCCTTGGAGGGAACGCAAGGAAGCGTATCTTGCCCACCTTCCCCAAGCTTCTGCTTCCGTTCGCCTCGTCTGTGCTGCAGATAAACTCTATAATGCTCGCTCCATTGTCAAAGACTATCGCCAAGTGGGAGAGAGCATCTGGGACAGATTCAAAGGCGGAAAATCAGGAACCCGATGGTACTATCAATCCTTAGTCGAAGCTTTCCAACAAGCTGAAAATACGCCCATCGTCCAAGAACTTGCGCGAGTTGTGAATGAAATGACACGGTTAGGGCATAGAGAATAGGCAAAACACTTGTACCCTATTACCCTTTTCTTTTAAAAAGGATGCTCTTCTTCTTCTTCTGATTCTGAAGGGGAAGAGTTATGCTCAAAATTTTCCGGTTGATGTAAGGATATTTTGTCTGGAATATCAATCACTTCTCCCCCAAAAAAGTGGGCAAATTGTTCAGCCGCTTGTCTGACGTTCTGTTTTTCCTGTTGTTTTTTCTGGTCTAAATTCGGTGCGGGTGGAGGCGCTGGCGATTGCAGGGCAACTGACACGGGCTCAATCGGCGTTTTGGGAGTTGGCGGGAGCGGATTAAGAGGTATTTTTTTTTCTGTGCCATCAACTACTAACTTGAATTTGACTTCAACTGTCTTATTAAAAGTTTTCTCAAACGCTTCTTTGAGTTGGGGTTTTGAATTTTCAACACAATCTTTCATCCCCCTTTTTTTGATCCCAATAAGAACAATATTTTCTTTTAATTCCAACAAAATACAATTGATAGAAAACAAAGGTTTAGTGCCTCGCAAGTCTAGGTTATCAAGGACGGTTTGCCAAAGTTGTTCTAAGTTATCTGAATTAACGGGAGTTACGGGTTGGGTGCTTTGTGCTGGGAAGGCTTGAGAATTGTTTTTGGGGGGATCAACCGGTTTTGGCCCTGGAGAAATGACGGGTTTTGGCGCAGCCGAAATACTGGGAACAGGAGGGTTAACGATGGATGCAGGAGTGGGTTGAACGGGGGGTTGGTTGGCTGAGAGTAGGCCTAATAAACTGACTTCTAACCAGAGTCGCGGTTGGGTGGTATTTTTCAGTTGAGTTTCGCTCTCTTGAAGATGCGTTTGAGCCGCTAAAATTTGTGGCAAACTGAAGTGTTGAGATAATTCGATCAATTGCTTCCAAGTCGAAGCAGTGAGAGCGACTAAATCTTGCCGATTTGGTGCGGTTCTAGCAATCAGTAAATCGCGATAAAAGCTAGTTAAATTGTGGAGTAGAGTTAGGGGTTCTCGACCCCGATCTAAGATATTTTTAGTTAAGTCGAGAATATCAGCCGGATTGGGTTTGCTAATTGCCTCTAACAACTGTAATAAATCGCGCTCTGGTACTGACCCCACTAAGTCCCAAACCTGTTCTACACCCACTTCGGTTACGTCATCTGCACCGACTAATAAGCTCAGTTGATCGAGTAAACTTTCCGCGTCGCGGAGTCCCCCTTGGGAAATTTGCGCCACTAAAGTTATTGCTTCCTCGGTAATAGAGATCGCCTCTTTGTTCGCAATATCTTTTAAGTGATGCACCATCGACTCCAGGGGAATGCGTCGAAAATCGAACCGTTGACACCGGGAAATAATCGTCGGCAGTACCCGTTGCGGATCGGTGGTCGCGAGAACAAATACAACGCGGTCTGGCGGTTCTTCCAAGGTTTTCAGCAATGAATTAAATGCCGCCGTACTCAGCATATGACATTCATCAATTACATAAACTTTATACCGACATTGAACCGGTGCAAACTGCGATCGCTCAATAATTTCCCGAATATTATCGACCCCCGTATGACTCGCAGCATCGAGTTCCATCACATCCAAAGAAGAGCCTTTTGTAATAGAGACACAAATCTCGCACTCACCGCAAGGAGTAGCCGTGGGCCCCTGGGTCTGAAGACAATTGAGAGACTTGGCTAGAATCCGCGCACTCGAGGTTTTCCCCGTTCCCCTCGGCCCCGCAAACAGGTATGCGGGGGCGATCTTATTCCGGTTTAGGGCATTCGAGAGCGTTTGCGCGATCGCCTCCTGTCCCACTAACTGGGCAAAGGTTTGGGGTCGATATTTATGATGGAGCGGTTCGTAAGTCACAATCGGTAATGGGTAATCGGTAATGGGTAGTAGGTAAACCCATGAATTGTTGAATAAATCTTCAGCTCCTAATCATACATGCTATCTTGATGTAAAGCCTCAGCAGTTAGATCGGCACTCTTGTTTGGTAAACCTTGCACAAAAGTTGACCATTTTTCCACTCTCTCTTCTATAGTCAATGGAGTATCACATTGAAGAGGGAAGAACACCAACACCTCCCCCTCTTGGCCTTCATAACCAGAGGGAACTTGAATTTCCACTTTATCGCCCGGCAAGACTTTAGTCGCGATCTGAAGGGCAGACTGCATCAGGGGAGGATTCATGGTTAGGTACACCAAATATAGCGTCACAACTACTCTATCGCAATCGTTCCGCGATCGGCCGGTAGCCCTGAGTTTTGCCATCCTCTTCAAAACCGCGCCCTTTTCAGGGAAGATAAATAAAGAGAGTTTATACTCTCCTGATGCGATCCAAATCAACCGATAGATTAAGTAACCTTATGAATTCAGTCCTCGCCCCTGAGCAGAACTCAACCAGTGAAACCCCCTTATCTCCTGTGCAGCAGAGCCGTCCTGTTTTCCCTTTTACTGCAATTGTGGGACAGGAAGAGATGAAACTCGCCTTGCTGCTCAATGTGATTGACCCGAAAATTGGGGGAGTGATGATTATGGGCGATCGCGGTACGGGTAAATCTACCACTATCCGTGCTTTGGCCGATTTATTACCCGAAATCGAAATCGTCGCTGATGACCCCTTTAACAGCGATCCCCACAATCAAGAACTGATGAGTGATGAAGTCAGACAACGGGCGAGCCTCCAAGAAAATCTCCCCATTACGCGCCGCAAAGTGATGATGGTGGATTTGCCCCTAGGTGCAACCGAAGACCGGGTATGTGGAACCATTGATATTGAAAAAGCCCTTTCTGAAGGGGTAAAAGCCTTTGAACCGGGACTATTGGCGAAGGCTAACCGGGGGATTTTATATGTGGATGAGGTAAATCTGCTTGATGACCATTTAGTCGATGTCTTACTCGACTCTGCCGCCAGTGGATGGAATACAGTAGAGCGCGAAGGCATTTCCATTCGCCACCCAGCCCAGTTTGTGCTAGTTGGTTCCGGAAACCCAGAAGAAGGGGAACTCAGACCCCAATTATTAGACCGGTTTGGAATGCACGCGGAAATTCGCACGGTTAAAGAGCCAGATCTACGGGTGAAAATTGTGGAAGAGCGCTCTGCATTTGATAGTCATCCCCAGGAGTTTTTACACCGCTCTCAAACCGAACAGGAAGCGCTGCAACAAAGATTGGTAGAAGCTAGAGAACGCCTATCTTCTGTCAACATTGATTATGAATTGCGGGTGCAAATTTCCCAAGTCTGTTCGGAATTAGATGTGGATGGTTTGCGTGGGGATATTGTCACCAACCGTGCGGCTAAAGCGTTGGCAGCATTTGAGGGACGCACAGAGGTTACTCTAGAGGATATTCAACAAGTGGTTACCCTCTGCTTGCGCCACCGTCTGCGCAAAGATCCCCTAGAATCGATTGATTCTGGCTATAAGGTGCAAAAGGTTTTTTGCCGGGTGTTTGGTTTAGCTGAACCCGAAGCTTAAAGCTTGTAGGGGCGAAAAATTTTCGCCCTATATCCGTGTTCCCGCGTCTCCTCATCTCCCTATCTCCACAGCCTATTCTCGGTCTTCAACCCAACTGGATCGCCAGGCAAATTCCGCTTGGGCGATCGCGCATTCTTTTTGTTTCCGCTGATAGTCTTGTCCCCTAGAGTACAAGCGATCTTGTAAATGACGCAGTTGCTTGCGGTAGCTTGTCACCCTAGCCTCACTAAACTCAATATCCGATAGGCGCAGGTTAATCAGCATGATTTTCAAGGGCAGAGAAAAGGGTAAAAGGGCGATCGGATCGCGATCGTCATCTTCTTCCTCATCGTCATCTTCTTCCTCATCTGGATCGTAGTCTCCCTTCTGTAAGCCAATAATCACTGGAGGAATTGAGTCTTCATATTGCTTGAGTAAGCGTTCTGGCAATTCAATCTGGCCCTTCAACTCTCCTTTTCTTCTAGGAGTGAGAAAGTTTTCTGCCTCAATCACTAGATTTAAAATATTCGGTAGACTAGGGGCGAGGGACTCTTGAGTGCCCATGGCCTGTTTAGCCACTTCTATCAAAGGTTCAGGTATATTTTCAGTAAAAATATTGGCTTTTCTCAAGAGCTGATTCACTTCATGGGAGAAGTGTTCTAATCGCTTGAAGATCTGTTTTTCTATATTTTGTTGCCATTGAGCTAAGGCTTCTGGATTCTTGATTAAGGGGTATTCTTCCTCCGATTCCATTACCTTTAAGTCTAAGGAGGGTTCGTTACGCTCTTCTGGGTTCTCGTCCTCCTCGTCCTCCTCCTCTGCCTCTTCTGAGGGCAGAGCCAGAGGGGTTTCTAGAGGGCGGCTGACTATTTCCTGAATTTCCGCTTCTGCTTGTTGGGCTAAACATTTAACCCTTTCCTGTAACTTCTGTCTTCCGGTTAACGAGAGTGCCAAAAACTCGTGAGGATACCCTTGGGTACAAATCTGATAACTGGCTACAATTAACTGATGGCGTACCGCTTGCCCTAAGTATTGGGTATAGTGACCATAGGCTTGATAAAATTCTTCTGCTAAAGAGGCGATCGCACTTTCCAACTCCTCGATCTCTCGTTCGATTCGCTGTAGGGGTCTAGCCATAATTCTATATTTACTCTAGGATTTTCTATCAATTCCACCTGGAGATAGCAAAGGAGCGTAAACTCTACGCCCCTTATCTAAGCTAGCAAACTTCCACTAGCTCACGGGGTAGGGTGGCCATTTGCCCCCCTAGCATCCCTTATTTACCACTGGCTTGAGCCGCTACTTCTTGAGCAAAGTTGCTCTCTTCCTTCTCAATGCCTTCACCCAAAACAAAGCGAGCGAAGCGGCGTACCTGAATATTTTCACCTAACTGGGCGATCGTCTCAGTCACCAATTCACCAACTGTCTTTGCTTGGTCTTTAACATAAGCTTGATCCAGTAAGGTTAACTCTTTCAGGCGTTTTTCAATCCGTCCAGCAACGATTTTTTCCTTGATGTTATCGGGTTTCTTGGCTAAATCATCCCGTTCCATCTCAATCGCTTTTTCTTTCTCGACGATCTGCGCCGGAATTTGGTCTATGCTGACATATTCAACATTCGGACAAGCGGCGATTTGCATGGCAATATTGCGCACCAGGGTTTGGAACGCTTCCCCACGAGCCACAAAATCGGTTTCGCAGTTGACTTCTACCAAAACCCCAATTCGACCACCCGTATGGATATAGCTATCTACTAAACCCTCTGCTGCAACACGAGAGGATTTTTTCCCAGCCGAAGCAATCCCTTTTTTCCGCAGCCATTCTGAGGCTTTTTCTAGATCGCCATCGTTTTCTGTGAGCGCTTTTTTGCAATCCATCATGCCAGCGCCCGTTTTTTCCCGTAGCTCTTTAACCAGTTTTGCTGAAATTTCTGCCATGTTAATTCAGATTTTTGATTACACCAAAGTGCTTACGCACGGCTGCTTACTCTTTCTTGACATCCTCACCGGGTTGAAGACACGGTGATTCTTTATTTCATCCCCGCGGAGCGGAAACCTCACGTTAGTGAGAGCTACCCTCCGCAGGAGGCTTTAGGTTTCTGTTTCAGTGCAACTGCCTCCACCCACTGACGAGTTTATAGTCTTACAGAAAGCTCCACAGACTATCCCCGCAAGTTTTGCGGTTTTTATGGGTCATTCTTCAACAAAAAAACTTTGTTGTTAGTTGATTCAAGGGTTGGATCGTCCATTACCCCATCCTCTTTTCCCGATTTACCGCAGCTCTGTGCGCCACTGGTTAAAACCAGATGTCGTCACGTAAAGGCTGTCTGTTACGTCTGCATCGCGGGTGGGTCATTGACCACTTCATATTATATTGTAAAGCCGTGCTAGAAGGACGGGCTTTCCCCCCAAACTTTTGAAGATCCGGCCTTGATAGCCTATCAAGGCGATTTCTAGCTTTCGTTACTCTCCTCCTCCTCTTCTTCTCCATCTTCATCAAAGTCTTCATCATCGAAGTCTTCTTCAGCATCTGGATAATCCGTATCCTCTTGGTCATCTACATAAACTTCACCATGATGACCTTCATAAATAGCATCTGCCAGTTTACCCACAATTAGCTTAATCGAGCGAATAGCATCATCGTTGGCAGGAATCGGATAATCGACTGGATCGGGATCGCAGTTCGTATCTAGAAGGGCTACAATCGGGATATTGAGTTTAATGCACTCCTGAACAGCATTATACTCGCGCCGTTGGTCAATTACTACTACGATATCGGGCACTTTACGCATCGTTTTAATGCCGCCGAGATATTTTTGTAATTTACCCATTTCCCGACGTAATACGGACGCTTCTTTTTTCGGGCGCAAATCCAACGCACCACTATTTT
Source organism: Roseofilum sp. SBFL (assembly GCF_017746885.1). NCBI lineage: Bacteria > Bacillati > Cyanobacteriota > Cyanophyceae > Desertifilales > Desertifilaceae > Roseofilum > Roseofilum sp. SBFL. The sequence goes on from NZ_JAGHZH010000166.1 coordinate 24,612, forward strand.
CGAGGCGTTCGAGTTCTTTTAAGCGTTCTACCCGATTTTTAATGGTTGCCCAGTTGGTGAGCATTCCACCTAACCAGCGCTGATTGATATAGTATGCACCACAGCGAGAGGCTTCTTGGGCAATAATTCCGGCTGCTTGCCGTTTAGTTCCCACAAACAAGACTTTTCTGCCTTGTTCAGACATGGTACGCATGTACTGATAGGCTTCTTCGATTTTCTGGGCGGTTTGTACCAGATCGATGATGTGTACTCCGTTGCGGGAGGTGTAGATGTACTGGGACATCTTGGGATTCCAGCGACGGGTTTGGTGTCCGAAATGAACTCCAGATTCTAATAACTGAGCAAGTGAAACAACGGGCATAGGGTTTAATTCTCCTTTCGGGTTTATCCTCCATCTAGGTGGATTGATTTCCATATAGGAAACACCCGAACCTCCTAGATGTGCGTGTTTAGACAACCTTACTATTAAACCACAGTTTAGGGGAATTCGCCACCCATTCCTGAAGTACAGCGCGACACTGCAAACAGGTCAAATTTTGGTAAAGCTGATGGATACCTTCGGGAGTATGGGGATAGACAACACCGAGGCGATCGCGCTCCACTGTAATGTTGGGATCGATCTGAGCCACACATCCATACAATTTCTGATTAGAAAAGGAACTATTAATCAGCCATCCTTGTTCATTGAGTAACCGAATCTGCAAAATATAGCGCTTTGCGCTAGGGAATAGGGAATAGGCTTTTGCTACATAGCTTTGAGGATTTAACACTGCCCCTCATAACAGCGCAAAGTGCTGTATCCTCTTCAGCAATAACCAATTCACGCTCAAGAATATGGGGTACAACCTCCAAGGGCTTTCCTTGATATAACTTAGAGTCAAGATATAACTTAGAACAAAATGAGCTTAGTGGTGCAGAAAACTCCTGAAAGACTAATACTCTCGACTGGACTCCTCAAAGGTGACGTTTTTACGATCGGATCATTGACCATGGACGACACAGCGATCTGCACCACTAAAGAGTCTTGAGTCAGAACTTGTGCGCGTGCAGTACCTCCATGACATCACAGAGATAGGAGATACCCGAAAAATCGTCAAAATACCTCCCTGCAACCTCATCTGCAATCTTCACCGCCATTTCCCGACTAGGGGTCAGTACCTCAAACTTGATATTCGTGAAGTCATCGCCGACACTAGGTTTTCCGGGCGATCGCACACCGCGACTGCCTTTACCGCCAGCAGGCACCACCGTATAACCGGGGGCTCCGGCTGCATCGATGATCTTGGCGACCTTTTTCTCTAGCAACTTTTCCGTGACGATGACGAGCTTGGTTGCTTGCTGAGTCATGATCTGTTTTACCTCCTAATGCTTGTAGTCATTGAACTTGGTCGTTGTGTTTCTTGCCTGCGGAATATTGACGCTGGCGAAGAAGTGATTAGCTCACACATAAAGGCTGTGCGCTTGTTGAATGAAGACGACGCAGATATTAACATAGTCGCCCCGTTAGTTGCTGCCGGACAAAGCGGCAGACTTCAACCCATCTGGGATTCAGCCACCCAGCGCCTGGGCGAGACTGATGAAGAGCGGTATTCCCAAGGCCAGCGCAACTGGCGTACCGACGGCTGTGGACGAGCCGATATAGGCGGAGGGATTGGCCGACGGGATACCCGCTCGTAATGTGGGCGGCCCTGAGATGTCTGAACTAGAGGCTGCGATGACCGCGAGGATCACAACCCCGCCAAGGCTGAATCCCGTGATGTAGTGAGCAATCATGCCGAGACCGAAGGCTATAAACCCATGCAAGAGCGGTGCAATAAAGGCATATAGGGCGTACCACTGGCCGACCTTACGCAGTTCACCAATCCTTGCTGTGGCCTCCATACCCATTACCAGCATTAGTATTGAAAGCAGACCGCGAAAACCAGGATTGAAGAAGCTATCATAAACACTTTCCGGCCGGGTTAGGATGCCTAGGGCGAGGCCGAGCAGCAGTGCCGATAGGGCAGATCCCTGGAGACTTTCTTGGATGATGGGCCAGATCTTGACGCGCTCGCTTCCAGTATCGGGTTTAGGATACCCACTTGCAACAATGTCCTGGTCGCTGGGATAACCACCTGCGCTACTAGAATACTCCCCTGCAGCAACCGGCTGCTTATTGAGCTGCTCCTGTGCATCACGACGCTGCTTTTGCTTACTGGTATAAATGCTGGCCAAAACGATCGCTGTCACCAGCGCTGGGATGTCCATGAAGGGATAGAGTGCGGCGGCCCAAGGCTCGTATTGCAGATTTTCCGATTCCAGTATCGTCAGACCGGCGGCGAGGGTAGAGCCACTCACGGCACCGAACAAGCCAGCGGTCGCAATGGCATCCACGACTTTGACCTTCGGCAGTATGCCCAATGTATAACGCCCGATGAAGACAATAAGGATACCAATGATCGCGGCGAACGCTGCGGGCAACAACATCTCTACTAGATTGGCGTTGCGGATAGCAATGCCACCGCTCAGGCCGACTTTGATCAGCAACATGAAGACGATGAACTTATAGATCGGATCTGGAATAGTGAGGCGGCTATTGACGGCGGCAACGACCATACCACCGATCAAAAAGCCGAGGGTCGGGGATTGTAATTTCCCTAGAAAGAGCGTCAAGAAATCGGATAAAAAATCCACGTTTTAATTCCTCCTTAATCAGATTTTATAGGATTCAGGACGGCGGGCAAGCGAACAATTTCACTAAGCAGTGGTGAGTCCTGTTCGAGAATGAGTTGAGTTTTATAAAAGACAAGACCTATCTGTTTTAACGTGAGCGATCGCCCACTTCATTCAGGTATATGAAGTAATCCATAGATTTTTGTCTATACAACTTATTTTGTCCTCGTCAATTAGTCTATAGCAAAAACTTAAGAAAGTATTTATTTGGCAAAATTAACTTTTAAATCTAATTGATAAGTTATATTTATCTTTTCTGGCTAAATCTGCTTTTTCTACCTGTCAACAGTCAACGACTTGACGTTGATTATCCTCAAGCTGCTTTCTAATTCAGTCTATATACTGAGAATTATTTTTTGCTAACAAACTGAGTGATTTACTGCTTTTCACAGATTGAAGTTGTTTCCTCTGAGGTTCATTTCCCCATAATACGGATCAATCGATTAGTCGCTATTACCAAGACTCACCAATGAGGCAATTTATAGAACGGGATCATTGATAGTCCTGGCGATCCCAACATTTAGTCAATCGATTCATTTTAGAATAAAATATTAGAAATTCAAATCAACAGACTACCCTACCATTGGAGAGTTTAGGGTAATATGCAAGTACAATAGAAAGTCTCCTAAAATATTTATTAATTTTATAGATAATCCTCTACTAAAGATCGAGGACTGGAGACAAATATTCCGTATATTCATATACACTTTCTACCACCAAGGAAAACCGGTTCAACAATGAAAGTCTTTAACAGGATCAATTTTAATAACCTACAGGGGGATATCTTTGGCGGTTTAACCGCCACAGTCATTGCCCTTCCGATGGCTCTGGCCTTCGGGGTCGCCTCTGGTGCAGGGGCTGAAGCTGGACTCTATGGTGCAGTTTTGGTTGGCTTGTTCGCTGCTTTATTCGGGGGAACGCCTACCCTCATTTCCGAACCTACCGGGCCGATGACCGTCATTATGACTGCCGTTATTGCCAGTCTAGTGGCCTCCTATGGTCAAGAGCAGGGTATGGCCATGGCCTTTACTGTGGTAATGATGGCTGGGGTATTTCAGATTCTCTTTGGAGTTCTGAAGTTGGGAAAATACGTGACTCTCATGCCCTATACAGTGATTTCTGGGTTCATGTCAGGGATTGGTTTAATTATGATCATCCTGCAATTGGGGCCCTTCTTAGGTCAGGATAGTCCCAAAGGCGGTGTGGTTGGAACCATTACAGCCCTACCTGATTTATTGGCGAATATTCAACCGACAGAATTAGGTTTAGCGGCGCTCACTGTAGCGATTCTCTTCTTAACTCCATCAAAAATTAAGCGCAAAGTCCCCCCCCAATTGATTGCTTTAGTTGTGGGAACTATTGTCTCGGTTACTCTCTTCGGAGGTGTAGACTTAAGGCGGATTGGTGAAATTCCAAGTGGTTTGCCTAGCTTGCAATTCCCTGTTTTCACGTTTGAAGCTCTAAGAACGATGTTTGTTGATGCTCTCGTTCTAGGGATGCTTGGATGTATTGATGCACTGTTAACTTCTGTGGTGGCTGATAGTTTAACCCGTACTCAACATGATTCTAATAAGGAATTAATTGGTCAAGGATTGGGGAATATCATGTCCGGTTTATTCGGCGGAATTGCCGGTGCTGGGGCAACGATGGGAACAGTGATCAATATCCAAACGGGAGGACGTACGGCTCTCTCTGGCATAGTTCGTGCAGTTGCTTTACTTTGTGTTGTTCTGTTTGCTGGCGGATTAACCCAAAATATTCCCTTGGCAGTCTTGGCAGGGATTGCCCTGAAAGTGGGGATTGATATTATTGACTGGGGCTTCCTGAAACAAGCTCATAAAGTTTCGATGAAAGCAGCCCTAATTATGTACGGGGTGATCGGATTAACGGTATTTGTAGACTTGATTACAGCCGTTGGTGTTGGGGTCTTTATTGCCAATATCTTGACGATTGACCGGTTAAGCGAACTTCAGTCTAATGATGTGAAGACGATTACGGATGCTGATGATGCCATCTTGCTTAATGATGAAGAGAAAGAATTGCTCGATCGCGGAAATAATCGGGTACTGCTGTTCCATTTAAGCGGGCCCATGATTTTTGGGGTGGCTAAGGCGATTTCCCGCGAGCATACGGCGATGGAAGACCATGATATCCTGATTGTTGATTTGACGGATGTGCCGGTGATGGGGGTTACGTCTTCTTTGGCGATTCAAAATGCGATTCAAGATGCTCTTGATGAAGGCCGTCAGGTGATGATTGTGGGTGCTTCGGGTAAGGTGAAACGGCGGTTAGAAAAGTTGGGTGTATTAGCTGCATTGCCTCCCAATCACTTGTTTGTAGACCGTACAGAAGCTTTACGTCAGGCGATCGCCTTGCTGGAGTATGAACAATATGAGCCTCAAACCAATGGTGCTGCTAGTGTTCCCTCTTCTACTGATTTATCTCACTCTTCAATGAATAATTGAATTCAATTTCTCTGTTGGTCGATTAACCTGCCATTTACTTCGGTAATGTCAGGTTTTTCTCTGGGCGATCGCCTTCTCATTGAGGAGAGGACGATCTCTTTTTCTTTTCCCAGAAGCCTAAAGGCTACTTTCAATGACCTGGCGATATTGGCTTTTTTGTTTCACTCCTTTGAGTTCTTGTAATAACGCCTTATCCTTAAACACTTGTACGGTGGGAGTCCCAGTAATACCAGCATTTTCAGCAATGTCTTGATCGGCTTCAATGTCAATTTGCACATAATGAATTTTGGAGTCAAATTCATCAATAACTTTGCTGAGAATCGGTTTTAGGGTATGGCAGGGGCCGCAGGTGGGAGAGGTGTACATTACCAGTAAGGGGCGATCGCTTTCATGGAATAATTTGCGTAGGGCATACCCTCCCGTATGGCGTGTTTCCTCCAGCTTAAATGTCTCTTCTGTATCAGTTTGCGTCGTCGCAGCCGCAGCAGTTTCCGATGGCTTTTCTCCTTCTTCCTGCTTAAATTCCTGACCTAATCCTTTCGCCGATAACCACCGCTCGGCTAACATCGCTCCCATACAGCCCGTTCCAGCAGCCGTGATTGCTTGTCGGAATTCATGGTCTTGCACATCGCCAACCGCATAAACTCCTTCCACACTGGTTTGTACCCCATGTTCGGTAACAACATAACCCACATCATCTAACTTTAATTGCCCTTGGAACAGTTGGGTATTGGGAGTATGACCAATCGCATAGAATAAACCACCCGCAGGCAAATCCTTTTCTTCTCCCGTTTGGTTATTCTTGACCTTCACCCCCCCAAATTTCGTCCCTTCTCCATAGACATCTACCGCTTCCGTATGCCAATGAACCGTAATTTTAGGGTGAACTAGGACCCGGTCTTGCATCGCTTTAGAAGCCCGCATTTCGCCCCGTCGCACCAGTAAATGGACATGAGACCCATATTTAGTCAAATAGACCGCTTCCTCCGCTGCCGTGTCTCCGCCACCAATCACCACCAGTTCCACACCCTTGAAAATCGGAGTTGCCCCATCACAAATGGCGCAAGCGGAAATGCCGTTACTCCAAAACTCCTGTTCGTGGGGAAGACTGAGCCGTTTAGCCGTCGCACCCGTAGCAATCACAATAGTATGAGTTTTGAACTCTCGTTCCTCAGACCGTACCGTAAACGGCCGCTGACTTAAATCAACAGAAACCACATCTTCCGTATATAACTCCGCTCCCCATCTGACTGCTTGCGCTTTCATTCGATCCATCAGTTGCGGCCCCGTAATACCATCGGGAAAACCAGGAAAATTCTCCACTTCTGTCGTGGTCATCAATTGTCCCCCAGGAATTCCCCCCATCTGATACCCTTCAAAAACCACGGGCTTGAGGTTCGCCCGACCCGCATAAATAGCGGCGGTAAACCCGGCCGGGCCGGAACCGATAATCACCAGATTCTCTACTGTAGGGCTGCTCATATTTATATAAACTCATAACGACTACGCTTAGTATAGCGCATTAAAGGCCGATACGCCCGATAGACAGGTTAAAATGAAGCAGAAAGACTAAGCAAATGGTGGATAACCGAATGGAAGAGATTGAAAAAATCCGCGATCAATTTAATGCTCTGCCTTATTATAATGCCCCTTTAGAAGCAACTCCCAAAGTAGATCCTTCTTCGCTTTATATTCATAATATGGTAACCGCGTTTTATCGGCGAGACCAAAAGGTAATTGACACAGCTGGTAAAGTCATTTTAGATGCTGGATGTGGGAGTGGCTATAAATCTCTGACCTTAGCCGAAGCCAATCCTGGGGCTAAAATTGTCGGCATAGATCTATCTGAAAAATCACTTGAAATTGCTCGTGAACGCCTGGGCTTTCATGGTTTTAAAGATGCTGAGTTTCATGTAATGTCCATTGAAAACATTGGCACTCTCAACTATGCATTTGATTATATTAATTGTGATGAAGTATTGTATTTGATTCCGGATGTTCTAGACGGATTAAATTGTTTTAAGTCTGTTTTAAGGAAAGAGGGAATAATTCGAGCAAATTTACATAGCAAAATCCAACGCAGCCAGTATTTTAGAGCGCAACGAATATGGAAAAAGCTAGGATTGATGGATTCCTCACCCCAAGAGACTGAATACAATTTAGTCCGAGAAGCTATGCAAAACCTAAAACCAGGAGTGTTTCTAAAGAAAGTTGCGTGGGCCAGAAAACCGGATAATTCTAATGAGTACCTCGCGATGAACCACCTATTTGTTGGAGACAAAGGTTTTGAAATTCCCGATTTGTTTGATTTAATCAGACAGTCAGGAATGGAGTTTGTAGGTATGGTTCATGATTCTCAGTGGGATCTACTAGGTTTGTTTGAGAATTGGGACGAATTACCCATTGAACTGATGATCAAATTTTCTGAGTTATCTACAGAGGAACAACTCCATATTCATGAGCTATTCCACTCCCAACAACGGTTATTGGATTTCTGGTGTGGCCATCCTCAAGGCGATCGCACCATAATCCCTATTCAGGAATGGACAGATGAAGAGTGGCAGCAAGCGCAAGTGCATTTACATCCGCAACTGAGAACGGAGCAGTTAAAGCAGGGAGCGATCGCCTCTATCACGGAAATGAGCGCCCTACCCTTAAACCACTATCTTCCCCTAGATCCAGGGACAACCCCTTTAATCGATAGTGGGATCATCAGTATTTTACTGCCTATGATTGACGCTCCCTGTGCTTTTAGAGATCTGGTGGAGCGATCACAAAGGCTCTATCCATTTGATCCATTCACTGGGGAGGCGATCTCCCCCTCCCAAGCGACTCAAAAAGTGAAAGACCTGCTCATACCTCTGTACGAGATGGGGTATGTATTACTAGAGTCTTAGGCTAAATCGGGAAAAAATTTTTGATCGGGGTGATATGAAACCAGAATGGGGTGGGTAAGCTATAGTCAATGGAGTTAGAAATCTTAGTTCATCCACCCCCAAGGAGAAGTAGATCATTATGAAGACTGAATTTAGAACCAAGTTCCTGCAACACCTGATCGAGAAGAAAGAAGACGAAGGATTTACCCTGATTGAGTTGCTGGTCGTTATCATCATTATCGGTATCCTGTCAGCGATCGCTCTGCCCTCCTTCCTCAACCAAGCCAACAAAGCGAAACAATCTGAATCCAAGCAGTATGTGGGTTCCATGAACCGCCAACAGCAAGCTTACTACCTGGAAAAAGGTGGATTTAGCTTTGACCTGGGAACTCTAGGATTGGGTATTGAAGAAGAGACGGAGAATTACAAGTACGGAATCAGTACAACCACAACTACACAAGCAGATATCACCGCAAATAGCACTGTAACTAACTATGGGGCTGCCAAACCAACAACCTTGAAATCTTATGTTGGGGGAGTTGCAGCAGTAAACCTGATAGCAACGAGTGAATCGACTACTCTAGCGAGTCTGTGTGAAGCCAACGATGCCGGTACTCAGCCAAGGGTGCTAAACTTTACAGGAACAGCAGCCCCTGCATGTCCCACTGATTATACAAACCTGTAAGGTTAATTAGTAGAGCATTTCTGTTTTGAAGCTACTACAAAAGGAAGGTAGCAGCAAAGTTCTCAAGGGTGAGTCATCAATGGATCTCACCCTATCTCTTTTGCTGCAACATGCTCATTTTAAGATTTCAACACCTAGAGATATCATGAGAAAATCATGACTCCATTAACCCAAAATTGGCAACAACAAGGGCTAAAGTTTTTAAGGTCAAAGGAGTACAGCCAGGCTTTAGAACTCTATCAGCATCAGATAGAAATCGTTTCAGCATCGAAGCAAGCCCATTGGTACTTAGGATTAGCTCTACTGCTACAAGGACAAGAAATGGAAGCCCAGGTCGTTTGGATGTTAGCGATTGGGGAAGGGAGTGAACAAGAAACGGAGCAATATATAGCTGAATTAGTCAGTGTTCTACAAACTGAAGCAGATATACAACAAAACAATAACGAACAGACAACAGCTTGGATGATTCGCCACCATATTCGTGAAATTGCGCCTACTAACCTTAAGAATCTCCTAATACTCATCGGATTAGACCTAAAATTAGATCAATTAACTCAAGAAGAAGTTGACAGGATAGGGATAATCCCAATTCTTGAAGCTAGTCCACAGATAAGCAATCCAGACTTCTATGCTCTATTGCAGATTTTACAACTCTGTCTAGATCAGCAGCCTCTCAACCCTTTTACATGCACTCTAGCAGAAGTTAGCATCTCCTATGCTGTATCTCACGATCCACAAGCCTTTATTAATATTCTGATGGAATCTTGCTTAAGGATTAATTATAACCTACGCAAACCAGATGTAGCCATTAAACTAAGTCAAATTGCACTACAGGTTGATCCAGAAAATATACAAGTATGGGAACATTTATCCGGTTTCTACTCTAAGGTTCCCGACTTCCAGCAGTGTATAGCCTCTGCTCAAAAGATGTGCGATTTAGCCAAAAATGACCTTGATAAAATCAGAGGTCTTTTTTCACAAATCACAGGATTCATGGGTGCGGGTGGATATTGGCAAGAAGCCGTCAATGCGTTTAGTCAGCAAGCTAAACTCCTCCTCTCCCTTGACCCAAAGAATGCATCAGATTATCTATTACCGGTTCATATCCGGATGTACAGTACCAGCTATTTCGTACCCTATTTTCAGGATGATGCCGAAAGAAATCGACACATTCACAACCATGTTGCCCAATTCTGTCAAGCAGGAATTGAACTACACGCTCATGAGAAAATTCAGCAGTATCGACAAAACTGGAGCTATCCCCAGAATCAGAATAAGCGACTAAAAATAGGTTACTTGTCTCACTGTTTTTCTAGTCATTCAGTAGGTTGGCTTGCCCGATGGTTATTTCGACACCATAATCGAGACGACTATGATATATATGGCTATGTTATTAACTACCGGGCGATGGGTAAAGATAAACTACAAGAGTGGTACATCCAAAATTTTACAGAAACTCGGAAATTGGGGATTAACTACGCTGATGTGGTTGAGCAAATTAGTCAAGATAAGATAGATATTCTTGTAGATATGGATAGCTTGACTTTAGATCTTAGCTGTGCAGTCATGGCAATGAAACCAGCCCCGATTCAAGTGAGTTGGTTGGGATGGGATGCTCCAGGAATTCCAACAGTAGACTATATGATTGCCGATCCCTATGTGGTTCCGGACAATGCAGATGACTACTACAGTGAAAAAATTTGGCGATTGCCACAAACCTATATTGCTGTAGATGGTTTTGAAGTCAGTGTCCCTACCTTACGACGTGAAATGCTAGATATTCCTAGTGATGCAGTGCTATTTTTCAGTTCTCAAAGAGGCTATAAACGTCATCCAGAAATGGCTAGGTTACAGTTAAAAATCATTAAAGAAGTACCAAATAGCTATTTTTTGATTAAAGGCTTTGGCGATCAAATCGCCATTCAGAAATTCTTTCTTCAACTAGCAGAAGAGGAAGGACTTTCTGAAGAGCGACTCAAGTTTGTAATGCCTACCCCCTCGGAGTCTATGCATCGTGCCAATATGAGTATTTGTGATGTGGTATTAGATACTTATCCTTACAATGGTGCCACCACCACTTTAGAAATTCTATGGATGGGTATTCCTATGGTAACACGAGTGGGACAACAGTTCGCTGCCCGTAATAGCTATACCATGATGATCAATGCAGGCATTACAGAAGGTATTGCTTGGACAGATGAAGAGTATGTCGAATGGGGCACTCGTTTTGGTAAAGAGCCAGAACTCCGTCAACAAGTTCATTGGCAGTTGAAAGAATCTCGCAAAACTGCCCCCCTATGGAATGGAAAGCAATTTGCCCGTGAGATGGAAAAAGCCTATGAACAAATGTGGACAAAATATGTAGACTCCAGTATTTGAAGAGTATTTGTGATATTTTATAGAAGAGTATTATCGAGCAAGCCTGATCGCAATCAATGATTATTCTAACCCAAGAATTGGATGTTATAAACCCATGAAAACATTCAAGAAAATCTTGATTTTTGTGTCAATCATTTCCTTCTTCGGAGGAACTTCTCTTGGGATGCTAAGAGTATTTAGCGGTGTTATTAACACTGAAGAAAGGAATCCTACTTCTCAAACTCAAAGTCCAGAATTGACCCCTGAACAACAATTGATTCAACAAGCTAGGGGATATGAAGTGGTTTTACAACGGGAACCTGAAAACCGCATTGCCCTTGAAGGTTTACTTGTTGTGCGATTACAAATGAACGACCTTCAAAATGCCAGAATTCCATTGAAAAAGTTAGTCGATTTATATCCTGATGATAAGACTTATCAAGAATTAATGACTCAGTTAGAAAATGAGTTACAAAAACGAACCAGTTCTAGTGAAGAGAACCAAGAAACCAATGCAAACACTAATTCAGACGATCAAATGAACATAGAAAACAACTGATAAGTCTTGCATAATATATTATTGAAATAATATACTTCAATTGATGAACTGACCGGATGTAAATAATTCATAATATATTAATCAACTACTAACTGGAGAAAAATATGTTTTGGGATGATATAAAACTCGTTACTGAACAAGTGCAAAAATATGGATTAAGAAAGCCTTTGGTTGATTTGGGCGGATTAGAGAAACCCACTATAGCGGATTACAACATAACCATTCAAACTCAAGAACAGTATGCTCGATATATTTACTTAAATCAAAGACCTTTCGATCATATTGATCCAGATTACTTAGTTCTAAATCCCGAAAATGGCTCCCCTGAAATTGAAGAGCTCCCTTCTCTATACTCGGATTTTTTCGGCACAGCAGTTTGCTTAAATGTGATTGAGCATGTAGAAAATCCCTTTGAGGTTTTTGATGCTTTTTATAAAATAATGAAGCCAGAAGGGTTGTTGATTATTGAAACTGTATTTTCTTTTCCTTATCATCCTTCTCCCAGGGATTATTGGCGTTACTCAGCAGAGTGTCTCAAAAATTTGAGTCAAAAAGCCGGATTTGAAGTATTAGAATGTGATTGGCGATTATTGATTAGAGCCGATCAAGGAATTGAAGTTATTCAAGAAATTCCCGGATTATACAAAAAACACCATCCTCAAGAAATAATGACGGTCTATGCTACCTTAACTAAGGCAGAAGAACCAATTAAGGAAAATTTAGTTAACTATCAATTGCCACAACGGTTATCTTCTGATCCTAAAGCTAGATTGACGATTTCCACAGAAGACTTACAAACACAACTAGAACAAAACCAATATCGTTTTCAAGAATCACCAGAAGACCCAGATTACCTCCACTCATTTAAACAAGTTCGTCAACAAATTTGTGAAACTTTATTGACTACTCCACAAGAACAATTACCCGTGACTCATAAGCTTCATCAAAAACTGATAGGTGGCTTCATAAAAGATTTTCCTAAGACTGAAGAAGAAAATGAATTTTTAAATCTTGCTTTAAAATCATTAGACTCAACTAGTCATCAACTTCAATGGGAGTATGTCCCAGAAGGATGGTTAAGGAGAGATGAAAAAATAAAAGGATGGAACATTAAGGCTATTTTGGATGTGCGGAAACATCAGTGGAAAGGTTTAGTTGATCAACTGAAAAAAAATGCTTTGCTGTCTGATGACTATTCACAACAGAATAATTATATTCTTTTTGCTTATGTCTTGTCTTTAACTGCTCAGAAAAAAGAGGAAATTTCTATCTTAGACTGGGGTGGAGGATTGGGAGAGTATTATCTGATAGCTCAATCCTTACTCCCTAATGTAAAAATCAATTATTCTTGTGCAGAAGTACCTATATTGTGTGAAGCGGGTCGCTCTCTTCAACCTGATGTTACATTCTATGAAGAAGCTCGAGACTGTTTTGCCCATGAATATGATTTAGTATTTTGCAGTTCGGCACTGCAATATGCACAAGATTGGACAACTTTGGTAGAAAAGATGGTTAAAAGTACCCGGCTGTATTTGTATATAACGCGACTTCCTGTTATTCAGAATTACTCGTCTTTTGTTGTTTTACAGCGGGCTTATGATTATGGTTATAATACAGAATATTTAAGTTGGTTTTTAAATATTTATGAATTAGTTAATTATGTAGAGGGTTTAGATATGAAAAAAGTTAGAGATTTTTTAATTGCAGAGCGTTTTTCTGTTCCGGGCGCTCCAGAAGTGGGAGAAGGTCGAGGATTACTCTTTAGTCAAAACCGTGAATAGGTATTAAGGAAACACTATCTCTAGATAGGTTAAACAACTATGAAAGATACTGTATTTGCCAATAAAAAAGTTTTAATTACTGGGGGACTGGGTTTTATTGGTAGTAACCTGGCTCGACGACTGCTTAAATTAGGTGCTAATGTGCTGTTAGTGGATAGTTTAATTCCAGAATATGGAGGAAACTTATTTAACATTAATGGTATTGAAGATCAAGTTGAAGTGAATATTTCTGATGTCAGAGATCAGTATAGTATGCGTTATTTGGTTCAAGACCAAGATTACTTATTTAATCTGGCTGGACAAACGAGCCATTTAGACTCTATGCACGATCCTTATACAGACTTAGAAATTAATTGTCGATCGCAGCTTTCGATCTTAGAAGCTTGTCGTAATTATAACCCAGATATCAAACTTGTTTTTGCCAGTACCCGTCAACTCTACGGTAAACCGGATTACTTACCTGTAGATGAAAACCATTTACTCCGTCCCGTAGATGTCAATGGGATTAACAAAATGGCAGGAGAGTGGTATCACATCCTCTATAACAATGTCTATGGAATTCGTTCCTGTGCTTTGCGTCTAACCAATACCTATGGCCCCCGAATGCGGGTTAAGGATGCACGACAAACCTTTCTGGGCATTTGGATTCGTTTGGTGCTTGAAGAAAAACCTTTTGAAGTGTGGGGTGGAGATCAACTGCGGGATTTCACTTATGTCGAGGATGCGGTTGATGCCATATTAATGGCGGCTGTTCAACCTGAAGCAGAAGGGCAAATTTTTAATCTAGGGGGCGATCGCATTATTAGCCTGCGAGAAACGGCTGAACTCCTGATTAAAGTCAATAGTGGTGGAGAATTTCAAATTCGTGAATTTCCCCCAGAGCGAAAACGGATTGATATCGGTGACTACTATACCGATTATAGTAAAATTAAATCCAGTCTAGGATGGACTCCGAAAAGGTCTTTGGAAGAAGGACTAACTCAAACTCTGGCTTTTTACCGCGATCACTTGCCTCAATATCTCTAGCCTAATCCATCTACCCTCTCCACCAACCTCATGCTCCTTCAAACCAACCCTAAAGCCGGTTATCTGGCTCAAAAAGCAGACATCGATCAAGCCATTCATCAAGTTCTAGAAAGTGGATGGTACATTTTAGGTGAAGAAGTAACCGCTTTTGAAAAAGAATTCGCTCAATACATGGGAGCCAGTTATGCGGTTGGTGTTGCCAGTGGTACAGATGCTTTAGTCCTTGCATTAAAGGCTTGTGGAATTGGAGTGGGAGACAGTGTGATTACTGTCTCTCATACCGCAGTTGCTACCGTTGCCGCGATTGAACTTGCCGGAGCAACCCCCATTTTAGTCGATATCGATCCAGTTACATTTACCCTCGATCCCAACTCCCTAGAAGATACCCTCATTGAACTGAATAAACATTCTCGCCTTAACGTCAAAGCCATTATTCCTGTTCATTTATACGGTCACCCAGCCGACATGACTTCCATCTTAGAAATTGCTCGTCGCTACGAACTGGAGGTCATCGAAGATTGTGCCCAATCCCACAGTGCAATGTTCAACAATCAAAAAACAGGAACTTGGGGAAAATTAGGAGCCTTCAGCTTTTATCCAACCAAGAATTTAGGAGCTTTAGGGGATGGTGGAGCAGTCGTTACCGACAATTCTGAACTTGCTGAAAAGCTCTTGATCTTACGACAATATGGCTGGAAACAACGCTTTATTAGTGATACTTCCGGCATGAATAGTCGTTTAGATCCGATACAGGCAGCGATTCTGCGAGTCAAGCTATCTGCCCTCGATCGAGATAATAACCAACGAAAATTTGTAGCTAAAGTCTACGATCGCAATTTAAGTAATTTACCTCTGACTCTTCCAGAAACTAAAGATAATGTCGATCCAGTTTATCATCAATATGTTATTCGTTCTGACTCTAGAGACAATCTACAAAAGTTTTTGAAAGCAGAGGGGATTGGCACAGCTATTCATTATCCCGTACCCGTTCATCAGCAACCTGCATACCAAAAATTAGCGATTTCTCCAAAAGGACTAAGTGTTACTGAAAAAATCAGTCGTAAAATTTTGAGTCTACCTATGTATGGTCAGCTCACTGAGGAAGAAGCAACCAGAGTCAGTCAGGCTCTGATTTCTGGAATTAAATCTTTAAATTCATGTTGATTTTTAATAAATTATGCGTTATTTCTGCACCTACTTCGATCATAACTATTTACCCAAAGGATTAGCACTTTATCAGTCCTTACAGAAATTTTGTGGTGATTTTGAATTGTGGGTACTTTGTCTCAGTCGAATTTGTTATGATGCCCTTCAAAAACTTAACTATCCTAATGTGCATTTAATCCCTCTAGATAAACTAGAACAAAGCGATCCAGATCTGCTAGGGGCAAAACAAAATCGAACCATTGTTGAATACTATTTCACTTGTACTCCCTGTTTACCATTATACGTTTTAAGAAATAATCCGCAAGTAGATTTGCTGACTTACTTAGATTCAGATTTATTTTTTTACTCTGATTTAGATCCGATTTATCAGGAAATTGGCGATCGCTCCATTGCCATTATAGAACATCGATTTTCACCCGATTGCCTAGAACTCAAAAAATTTGGAATATACAATGTAGGATGGTTATCATTTCGCGCCGATCAAAATGCTCTAAGTTGTTTGCAATGGTGGCGAGAGCGGTGTATAGAATGGTGTTATGACCGACCAGAACCCACAAGATTTGCTGACCAGAAATATCTTGATGATTGGTTAGATCGATTTTCGGAAGTAGTCGTTATACAGCATAAAGGGGCTAATGTTTCCCACTGGAACACAAATAATTATCAAATTTATAAGAGTCGAAACCAAGTTTTTATTGATGAGCTGCCGCTAATATTTTTCCATTTCCATGGATTTAAAAATTACAAAACTGGTTTTGAAATATCTTCTTTGAATCCAGAGTTTAAATTATCCAGCTCGAAAGAAAGGATGATTTTTGAATTCATCTATAGCACTTACATCAAAACATTGAAAGACATTACTCAAATGATGGGTGATGTCTTACCTGGTCTTTCCATACATCGTTCTTTAAGAGGTGCGGCCATTCCCGCTCTTGCCTCCCTATAAAAAAAGTGAGTTCAAATGTTGATGGATTTTAATCTTCTATGTTAAAATACAAAACTACAACTCCAGTCTGTTTAATCATATTTAAGCGAGCCGAATTAACTCAAAGACTGTTTGATGTAGTTCGTCAGGTTCAACCTTCTAAACTATTGGTAATTGCTGATGGCCCTCGTCTAAATTGGTCAGCAGAGGCTCAAAAATGTGAAGAAACACGGAAAATTATTGATACCGTAGACTGGGATTGTGAAGTTCTCAAAAACTATGCAGATCAAAATCTTGGCCTTAAGCATCGAGTAGCTAGTGGCTTAGATTGGGTTTTTGAAACCGTTGAGGAAGCAATTATTCTTGAGGATGATTGTCTTCCTAATGTAACCTTCTTCAGATTTTGTGATGAACTTTTAAGTTACTACCGAAATACTGAAGAAGTCATGGTTATTACGGGGACTAATTTTTTCTTTGGATATCAACCCACTCCAGAAAATTATTACTTTTCCAGATATATTGATTGTTGGGGGTGGGCAACTTGGAGAAGAGCTTGGCAACATTTTGATTTTGACATGCAAGAATGGCCAAGACTGCGAGAACAAAATTGGTTACAAGAATTATTCCTAGAACCTCAAGTTGTTGCCCAATGGACAAACATTTTTGAAGCCACTTATCAAGGCTATATTAACTCTTGGGCTTATCGATGGAAATTTGCCTGTTGGCGAAGAAACGGATTAACCATTGTTCCTGAAAAAAATTTGGTTTCTAACCTCGGATTTAATCAAGAGGGAACGAATACCCAATTAAGCGGTGGATTACTAGATGAAATCCCCAATGAATCAATAGTATTTCCTCTAAAACATCCGGCGCAAGTGGAACGAAATGATTGGGTAGACTATTTAACTCAAAAAATTGTTTTTGAGTTGTGTTTTTCAATTTTAATTCCAGAATTAGTTACTACATTTTGGAACTTTACGGAATCTCAGATAGAAAAAACGTATTTAACTATTATTAAAGGATTAAGAAATTCATGGAATGTTAAGCCGCTAGTCCCAACTTGTATCAACGATCAAAAAAGACAGGAAATCAATACTATGATAACTACAAATACGGAAAACAAATCTAAAGAAATCCAATCCTTACTGGTGGCGATGCTCTATGCTTACCCTCATCAATTGCCAATTCAGTATGATTGGTCTCGAATTCCTCAATGGTTATTGCCTGATTATATTAATTTTTCCTTCACTCCTCCGGGATTATATCAAGAAATTGGAGAAGCAAAGCAATATCTGAGCTATCTAGAGTGTTGGATGAATTACATTTCTTCAATTATTGAAAACAACCCCGGTTCACAGATTGCTCAACAAATTCTTTACTACTTCCAGAAATCTAGTAATTGTCGTGGCTTGTATCAAACCGATGCTAACCTGAAAAATCTTTATACCAAAAGAGCTAAATTGATTGAAAAGTGGTGTTTACTGCAAGGACAATCTGTAGACTACGACTTTGCCCCTAGACTACCAGAAAGAACTAGAATTCGCTTAGGAATTTTGGCTGACAATTTTGGCTTAAAACCTGATACTTTTTTAAGTCTACCGGCTTATAAACATCTGAATCGGGATCGGTTTGAAATTGTTTTGTATTCCATTCAGGCAACAGGAGATCGCTTGGAAAGGTATTGTTCAGGTCACGCTGATATAGGTGTACAACTTCCAGAAGATTTACCCAGTACAATCCAAAAAATTCGTGAAGAAGACCTGGATATTTTATTAATTGCGGGTACAATAACAGAGGAAGTGAATAATCTGAGTGTATTGACAAATTTCCGGTTGGCTCGTATTCAAATTCTTGGAAGTTATTCAGGATTGAATCCACAAACAAGCACTATTGATTATTATCTTTCAGGCGATCTTCTGGAGCTTGAAAAAACAGATGATTCAATGATTTGTTTATCAGGAATTGGAAAAACGATAGATTTTGGTTGTGAGCAGCGAGGCCTTCCCATCCGTAGTTTTGACCGAGAAACTTTAGGGATTTCTAATCATGCAGTAGTCTATGTTTATGGGGAAGATAACCAAGCGATTCCTCCAGAAGTAGAACAGACTTGGGTTAAGATTCTGAGCGAGGTTCCTGACTCAGTTTTACTGCTCTATTCAAGTATTTCTCGACCTGTTCCCAAAATGCTTTTAGCAGCTTGGAAACAGCGTTTACAGATGACCTTAAAACAGCAAAATATCAATGAAGATAGAGTAATTTGGGTTTCTGGTGTTCGCAGTCATACGGATATACAAGCCCTGTTGAAGCAAGCCGATATTTATCTATCCCCTTATCCCTACACCGATTTAGTCTCCCTAGTGGAGCCTTTCCTGACTAATTTACCTGTGGTTGTGATGGAAGGTAAACACTCTCATACTCGCTTGGGTGCTGCACTGTTAGAAGAAATGGAAATGAGTTCATGGATTAGTAAAGATGAAGCTGCTTATCTTGAAACAGCAGTTTCTCTAGGTAAAGATTTCCAATTGCGCGAACAATATGGTCATCAGATACAGCAAGCAATGAAAAAAACTCCTTGCTTTCTAGATAGTGAGTTATACTCATCTGAAATTGAATCCAGATTGGTGGAAGTGTTTGAGAACTATCAACTCTCTGAAATAAAAGAAAACTTAAGATTAAGAAGGGTTAATTTGATTATTTTTCCAGACTGGAGTCAACCGGAAGACATCCTATTATTGGATTTAGCTATGGCATTCAAGGCAACTATGAGCCATGGGCAAAAGGATGACATAACGCTGCTAGTGGCAACGAGCAATATTAGTGACGAAGATGCGGATGCTGCTATTTCCACTGTGATTATGGGTTTACTGATGGAAGAAGAGAGCGATCTGGCTGAAGGGTTAGAAATTTGCTTAACCGGGTCTTTGGGTCGTTTACAATTACAGGCTTTATATCCCCAACTGCAAGGACGTTTATCTTTAGAATACGAGTCTTCTATTCCTGAGCTTTTATTTTCTGCTCCTGCTTATTCTCTGAAAGAATTTCTAGAAATGCAATTTTAAGAAGGGTTTAGTCATTGGGGGGCGGTTGAATAATCATGTCACCATTTTCTGTGATTTGAACAATTCCACCCACTGATTTTATCCCTTGGATCGCCCGATCCCGGGTTTGCTCATCGACTGCATTTCGATAAACTAACATCCAAGCAGCAAACTGGGCCTGTTTACTATCCGGATTTTGGGCTAAAAATCCTGCTGTTGAGTGCGAGAGAGCAACCACATTCTCGCTCTCTAGATCAGAATATTCACTGGCCCATTCAGCCGCTTTAGCAAATGATGCTTGCGCTGCTTGAGCATCGCCTAGAAAGAGCAGTTGATCAATCCCCAAGTAGCGCCAGATATAATAGGAACGGGGTGGGTCTTGAGGAGAAAGTAACTGTAATCCCTTTTCCATCATTGCAGTAGAAATTTTAGGCTCGCCTAAATATAAAGAAATACTTGAAGAAAGACCAAAATAAGCAGGAATAAACCGAGGGTCTTCATTTAGAGCAATTTCAAAATATTGTGGAGTTAAATCATATCCGGTGTGTTCGCGGGCGGGCTCGTCACCAAAATAGATTAAAAATTTAACATAAGCCCAATCCGCAATTAAGTTATCAAAGCCAAAATTAGGTATAGCTTTGAGTAATTTCAGTGCGATCCCCTCTTGAGCAACTTCACGCTGGAATTCACTTTCTGTCCGTTGCGCTTGGACTGATTTGAGTTGATTCAGCTTGGGGAGTTGCAAAGAGGAGATCGCCGTTGCACAGAGCGCCACTAAACTGCCTGTAGCTAAGATATAATACCATCGCCGTTTATCTGTACTCATTGCCTCCTACCAAATCGCCTTCAAATCTAGGCACAAACCTGAGAGAACCTCTTCTCCCGATACACGGGTGGGAGCTTCTAGCACTTCTGGGGGTTGTCCGGGACGGTAAACTTTGACTTGGCGCTGTTTGCGGTTAATCAACCAACCGAGACGACAACCATTATCGAGGTATTCCTGTATTTTGGCTTGGGTTTTGGGCAAACTATCGCTGGGGGACAGAATTTCCACAGCAAACTCGGGACACAGGGGGAGAAATTTTTCCCGTTGTTCTGGGGTAAGATGACACCAACGCTCTTGGGCTATCCAAGCTGCATCTGGGGAGCGATCGCTGCCATTGGGTAAATCAAACCCAGTGGAAGAGTCGAACACTTCACCCAGTTGAGTTTGTTCATTCCACAAAGCCAGTTGCAGGTTAATTTTAGTATTCACACGGCCCGTTTCCCAACCTGTAGGGGACATGAGATGGAGTTGTCCCGTTGCACTGCGTTCGAGTTTGATGTCTGGGTTGTGTTGACAGAGTTGATAAAATTGCTCAGAGGTGAGTTTAATTATGGGATCGAGGTTAAGCGTTACCATACTTCCTTACCCTAGATATTAAGTATTTAATTTAAGCGGGCGGTACATTCAAGGATGAGGCGCTGATTCTCGATCGCGTGGGGAACAAGTTCCGAAGCTTGACGAAACGCCGCGATCGCCTCCCGATATTCAGCCAGAGCCGCATGACATAATCCTAACCCATGCAGTGCCCCAAAGTGAATTGGATTTAAGCGCACGACTTCTTCACAATCAGCGATCGCCTTATCATACTCGCGGCGCATATAATGTAACACGGCTCTCCGGTTCCATGCTTCAGCAAAATCCGGCCAATCGTGAATCACTTCCGTTAACAGTTCTTCAGCTCTGTCGAAATGACCGGCATCCAATACTCTCTGGGCTTGTTGCAGTCGCTTTACTCCCATCATTCCTTTCTGGTTAAACCAGCGCCGCCATAGTTCCTGAATGGCTTGTTCGCGCACCGGTTCGGAATCACTCTGGAGATCGGATAGTAAACCATCTAGTTCTGGATCGCGCATGGTTTTCCACAAGAGCAGTTCTTTCTAGTTTAACTCTGCTCATGGGTTATTGGTTATTGCTCATGGGTCTTGTGCTAAAACTTCATCATTCCTGCTGCTCTCTGGAATTCAGAAACCTCACTGCTTCAATTTGATGGGCGATCGCCACCCGTTTGAGTTCCCCTTGAGGCGATAACAGATAAATCCCACTACCATTGCTGTAAGCCACTGTACCATCGGCCGCCAAATCATAAGCCAAAACACTCGTGGCTAACACCTCCGGCACGCCCTGGTTTCCTTGACGTACCAACTCCCAACTAGGGGGAACCAAGGGGGGAGCATCCCGATCTTCGGCATGTTGATTGGGGAGATTATCCAACGTTAACCAATCTCCCCAGATCCGCATCCGTTTCGGTTCTACCTTTTGTTGCGTTCCCGCATCAATCGCTCGCACAATAGAGTCCCGATCAGATGGCTCACATCGGTCTGGACTCGGTTCCAGTTTACCTCCTAACATCCAGGTTCCCATGCCAAAAGCTGGCATAGAAAAGTTAATTTCTGGGATTTTCTTTTCAGGAATCATTGTTTTATCCGAAGAACGCCAAGGTTTTTACTCTCCCATCACGGATTTTATCACCACCAAACAAATTTTTAGATTCGCTTTATAACCATATAGGAGTCTTACGTCTAGAATAGAAATCAACCCTCATCTCTCTAGCGATCGTGAATTACCCTAAATCTCCACCTATTCCCGCCAACCATCTCAACATCATGGGATATGTAGACGAGTCGGAAGTTAATGGCCCAGGATGTCGCGCTGTGGTCTGGGTTCAAGGCTGCACTCGCAATTGTTCTGGCTGTTTTAATCCCGCTTCTTGGTCGTTTGAGATTAACCAACTGATTTCCATCGATACTCTAGCAGAAAAAATTGCCAGTAATCCCCGCAATCAAGGGGTGACCTTTTCTGGAGGAGAACCTTTTTGGCAGGCTCCAGGACTGGCTAACTTGGCTCGTCAGCTTAAAGCGAAGGGATTCAATATTATGTCATTTACGGGTTTTACCGTAGAGCAGTTAAGGGCGAAAGGTGCGCCGGAAGGGGCACAAGAGTTACTCGATCAACTGGATATTCTCATTGATGGCCCCTATGTAGAATCTTTAGCAATTCATTCCCCCACTTCTCCCGTTTCTTCGAGTAATCAGCGGGTTCATATCCTGAATCCAGAATTTGAAAATGCGATTAGTTGGGCGAGCGATCAAATGGAAATCCATATTCTCAAAGATGGTACTCGCTTAGTCACGGGGTATCGCGGCCAGATGACCTTGGCTGAATTGTAGGGTTTCTTGAGTTGATCGCAACATTAGAAATTGTAGATCATGACCAAACTCCCAATTTTACAACCTGGACAATCCTATACGTTCAGGCAATACAGAGTTCACTCAACTGGCTGTTGAACTGATTGCCCTTGACCAATGGGGCGATAGTTCCCAGTCTAGTCTTGTGGGGGCTGTTTCTACCGGTGATATCTGGCAATTGGCTCTCTTACATCGGGAGACTAAACACATTCAACAAGGACTGATGCTTTATCGAGTCCCCGATGATTTAGAAACCTTAGTTCGCATTTTAGTTCAAGTTTTTCAGCGATCGCCCAAAAATATATTTTTTCTCTTGGTGATCGCAATTGGAGCAACCATGCTATAAGATAGTTGAAAGTCAAATATCGGTTCTAGCGGGGAGCAGCCGCTAGAGGAAACGGGGAAAGTGCAGTGAGAATCTGCCGCTGTCCCGCAGCTGTGAAGGAGAGATCTTGTCTCCAAGTCAGAATGCCCGCCGATGAAAATACCGACATATAAGATGTGAAAACTCTCGTCTATTCACCCCTATATCTGCGAGGTACAGATGTTTATCAGTCTTTTTGTTTTAAGATTTAAAGTTTTTCTGTCTGCCAATTGCCTCCGCCACGGCAAATCACAGAATCTAGCGGTTAGCCATTAGCAATCAAAAGTCAGCTTCTTTTTAGGAAAACCTGGAATTATTTGATGATCGATGATTCATTATTTTTTCTATGGTCTAAATGCTGAGTTACCAAAATGATCCTCAAGGCTACAGAAGCGATCGATTATCTTTAAATCTCCTCAAAAATGTGCCGGTTAAAGACATGAAATTTTTAGAGAAACCAACAGAAGTGGGGAGTTGGAACTCTTCCAAAGATACGCCACTTTCTGCACTTTATCAACTCAATTTATGGGAAATTGCGATCGCCGCAGTTGGGGAACTTCGTGAGTGGCAGTCAGGGCTAATTGCTGTGAGTTTTGCCAGCATTCTGTTGTCTTCTAATCCACCCTTACTAGGGTTGGCTGTGGTGGCCAGTAACACTTTAAATCCCCATAGAGCGGTCGAGACTGTCATCACCATTTGGCTAACCGATTGGTTTTCTACAAGTGCGATCGGTCAAATTCCCTTAAATATAAATTCATTGAATTTGGCAATTTGCAACGGAGTGCAACTCCTTTTGGTCACCGGATTTGTCATCCGGCAACCCAAATTTAGCCGGAGCAATTTTTCCGGTTATTTAGGGTGGTTAGGTCTAAGCGCGATCGCCGCATATATTCTTACCCAAGGGAATCTGATGCTATTTGACCAGTGGACGGACAGTTTTGGAGCGATCGACCCTAACTGGCTTGCGAGTAATCTATTATGGGTCTTTGGCTTATCGGTAATTCACTGCGCGATCGTCTGGTTGTTGGTGCAGACGATTCCTCAATACTCGCGTCCTGTTTTTCCACCTCGCGGCCAATTTGGCGATCGCCCTTGGGGGTGTGGACGAAAATTTTAGTAGGGGTTTGGAGACCAAAACCCCCTACGATTAGATACCGGGCTATCTGCTAAAAAACGTATTATCAGAGGAGACTCTTTCATGCCAATGTACTTATTCTACTCTCTGGGATTTTTGCTTTTACTCCTAGGAGGAGGGATTGCGCTCTATCTCGCCACCCCTCGCAGTTATCAATCTGCCGACACGGTAGCTAATTCTTATGACGAATGGACTGAAGACGGAATTTTAGAATTTTACTGGGGCGAACATATTCACCTGGGTCATTATGGGTCACCACCAACACGGAAAAATTTTCTCACCGCTAAATCGGACTTTGTGCATGAAATGGCTAAGTGGGGAGGATTGGATAAATTACCCCGTGGGACAACAGTATTAGATGTCGGTTGTGGCATTGGGGGTAGCAGCCGCATTCTCGCCAAAGATTACGGTTTTTCGGTTACGGGGGTGACCATTAGCCCGCAACAAGTGCAGCGCGCCCAGGAATTAACCCCTGAAGGAGTCGATGCCAAGTTTATGGTCAATGATGTCCTGGCATTATCTTTCCCCGATGCCAGTTTTGACGTGGTTTGGTCGATCGAAGCTGGCCCCCATATGCCCGATAAAGCCCAATATGCGCGAGAGATGATTCGGGTGTTAAAACCCGGTGGTCAGCTAGTTGTGGCAGACTGGAACCAAAGAGACGATCGCCAACAGCCCCTAAATTTCTGGGAAAAACCCGTCATGCGTCAACTGCTCGATCAGTGGTCCCATCCCGCTTTTTCTAGTATTGAAGGGTTTGCCGAAACGATCGCGGAAACTGGATTGGTTTCTGGGGAAGTCGTTACCGCAGATTGGACTCCAGAAACCCTGCCTTCTTGGTTCGATTCTATCTGGCAAGGAATTGCTCGACCTAAAGGATTATGGCTGTTTGGGGTCTCGGGATTTATCAAATCTTTGCGAGAAGTGCCCACGATGCTGTTAATGCGTCTGGCATTTGGCGCTGGGTTGTGCCGGTTTGGGATGTTCCGCGCTGTGCGAGGGAGTTCAACCCCTCAGTCCGTAGAGAACGCGAAAGAGGTTCAGTTGCTGAACGGTTAGGGGCAAAATTAATCGGGACTTACGCACCACAGGTCATTATCCAGTAGCGGGTTCGTTTTCTCACCCCAACCTAAACGAGTTAGAGTGCCCTGCTCTGCGTAAGTCCTAAATCAAATGGAGTTAATGTCAATCATGGAAACTTTGCGCTTTGATGCAACTGATACCAAATCCGAATAGTATAGAAAATAAACAGATGCTGTTCTAATGCCAATTTTCTTGCTATCCATCTCTACCTGTACTACCCGGATTTGGTATGATTTTTCGTCGCCTGTGGCTGAGTTGGACTGTGATGTCGCGATTGTGGGTGGGGGAATTGTCGGAGCCACTCTAGGATCTGCACTGAAGGATTCTGGATTGAAAGCGATCGCGATCGAGGCGAATTCTCTGGAGTTGGCAGTAGCTCGAGACCGGGCTTACGCTCTTTCCCCTCTGTCAGGACAAATTTTCCAGGAGATTGGGGTGTGGTCAGATATTTTTCCTCACATTGGTAAATATTGTCACATTCATCTGTCCGATGGGGACGATCCTGACCCGGTCAAATTCCAAACGGCGGATTTGGGAACTGAATATCTGGGCTATGTCGGACCGCATCAGGCGATTCTCAAGTCTTTGCAAGAGTCGATCGCTGAATGTGAAAATGTGCGTTGGTTATGTCCGGCTAAAACTTGCGGTATCATTTACCAAGCCGATGGTGCGGTGGTTGAAGTAGAGGTGGAAGGACAGAAGCAGCACCTCAGAACTCGATTGGTTGTTGCGGCTGATGGAGCTAGATCGCCCGTTCGGAATTGGGCTGGGATTAAGACAATCGGCTGGAAATATTGGCAGTCTTGCGTGACTTTTGTCATTCAACATGAAGCGCCTCAAAATGATATCGCCTTTGAGCGCTTTTGGCCCGATGGCCCGATGGGAGTGTTACCATTGCCGGGAAATCGCTGTCAAATTGTTTGGACTGCTCCCCATGCTAAGGCTGAGGCTTTACAAAAACTTGCAGAAGATGAGTTCTTGGCTCGATTGGAATACTACACCGGGGGTTTGTTGGGCAAGCTGAAATTGATCGGCGATCGCTTATTATTTCCGGTTCAATTATTCCAATCTCAGAATTACGTGCGATCGCGACTGGCGTTAGTGGGTGATGCGGCACATCGCTGTCATCCTTTGGGGGGACAAGGACTGAATCTGGGGATTCGCGATGCGGCAGCATTAGCCCAAATTCTATCAACGGCGCACCAACAAGGGGAAGATATCGGAGATCTTCAGGTTCTCAAGCGCTATGAACGCTGGCGTAAGGGAGAAAACCTGGTCATCCTAGGATTGACTGATATCTTGGATCGAATGTTTTCTAATAGTTATTTGCCTGTGGAGATCGTCCGTCGCTTTGGTCTTTGGCTACTGCGGACTATGCCACCATTGAAAATTTTAGCGCTCAAGCTAATGACTGGATTTCAAGGCCGAACTCCAACGCTTCGGAACAAACAGCAAGTCGTTCGGAGCTAATCGTCCTATTTTTTTTCTTCTGGCGATCGCAAATTAGGACAAAAATGCTGTTGAGACGGGAATTAGAAATGGTGCGGGTGCCGATTTTGCCGTATTTGAAAATGGCTTTGATAACCGAGGCGGTATTTTTGGCGAACTGGCTTATGTGGAAGTTTCCAGTGATGGAGCTAACTTTGCTCGGTTCGACAGTGATTCTCTGACGGGCGAACCGGTTGCCGCGCAACAAGTCCTCGACCCAACGGGAATTTACAATCTGGCAGGCAAGCACCGGAATAATGCCTCTGAATTTCAAGGAGAATTTTTTGGCAGTTCCTGGGGCACACCCTTCGATCTGCAAACCCTGGCCAGCAATCCTTTGGTGACTTCCGGTCAGGTGGATCTCAATGCGATTCGGTTTGTTCGCCTGATCGCTCAGGGGGTGACAACAGGCTTGAATCTAAGGCTAGGCTAGGCTTTGAGCCGTTAAAAGATGGCGAAAAAAATCTAGCGATTTTTTGGGCAAGTAACCCTCTAACCTGATGCTATAGTTATGCGATCGCGACCATTGAGT
>NZ_JAGHZH010000016.1:0-57789 GCF_017746885.1 Roseofilum sp. SBFL
CCACAATCGGTTTCAATCCCTCATAGGGATTTATGTTGGTTTCAACAGTAATCAAAGATTTCCTATCAATGGGAGGAGGGAGTTTCAATCCCTCATAGGGATTTATGTTGGTTTCAACAGGAAAATAGTTAGATGCTTCATCAATAATAATCAGTTTCAATCCCTCATAGGGATTTATGTTGGTTTCAACAATTCTTAGCCTCACGAAGCTTTAACCTTTCAATAAGTTTCAATCCCTCATAGGGATTTATGTTGGTTTCAACGCAAGTGATTAAAATTTTGGCCATTCTCAGGATAAGGATAGTTTCAATCCCTCATAGGGATTTATGTTGGTTTCAACAATAGTCAATGAGTAGCGCTTGCCGCCAAAAGACCGTTTCAATCCCTCATAGGGATTTATGTTGGTTTCAACCGCTGACTTCTGAGACCCTTACTATATTAGGTTTTCAAGGTACATTTCCGACAGACACCTCTAATGATAGATCTCTAGTGGTCAAAATGCAAGTGGAAATCGCTGAAACCCTTGCCCTGTCTCGTCCGACGCTACCTTGAAACGAAAAATCGCTGTAAGGCAAACTGGGTGAGCGATACAGCGATTTTGCACTCAAGGGCGATTTCCACACCCCCCTAGCGTCGGATTTTAGGCGAAAAAGATGGACTCGTCGCGGGGTTGTTCGCCGCCGATGCGTTCTACTTTACCTTGGCAACAACCGCAGAGGAAGTAGAACCGAATACTATCGGTGTCGGGTTTAATGACTTTGCTTAGTCGCTGGCGCAGTTTGGCGTACTGAGTTGCATTGAGATCGCACTCGAAGACCGAATATTGCATCCATTGTCCGTAGGATTTGAGAATCTTGTGGATGCGAGTGCGGCGCTTGTCTTCCGGGATGTCGTAGCTGATGACAATGAACATGGGTGGGGTTATTGCAGGACTAGGGGAGGATATTGTTCGGTTTCGCCCATGAGGTATTTGCCCAGAAGACGGGCTTGAATTTCAAAGGCTTCTTGGTAGGTGCATTTGGTTTTCATGACGGGATGCTTGAAGGAGGCTTGTTTTTTGTCTTTATACAGGCTGAGGAATGTTTTCAGGGCTTCGCGGGTGAGGGCGGTTTCTTTGCTGATGGGTTGTTGGGTGAAGTCGCTGGGACTGAGAACTTCTCGGTTGAGGGCTTCGAGAACCATGCTATCGACGACTAGGGGGCGAAATTCTTCCATGAGGTCGAGGGCTAGAGCGGGACGACCGTAGTGTTTGACGTGGAGATAGCCGAGGTAGGGGTCGAAGCCGACGATGTTGACGGCGCTTTGAATGTCGTGGCGCAGGAGGGCGTAACCGAGGCTGAGTAGGGAGTTTACGGGGTCGGTGGGAGGACGACGGTTGCGGGTGGTGAAGGTGAAGTCTGGGTTTTGGATGAGTTGCTGGAAGCACCGGAAGTAGGCGGCACTTCCGGCTCCTTCGAGTCCGCGGAGGGAGTTGATGCTGTCGGTGGTGGCGATCGCCCCTATAATACGTTTCAACTGTTCGATCTCTTCGCTCAGATCGATGCCCGCCCGTCGCCCTCTGCGCTGTAAAGTAGTGCGGTAGTTTTTCAGTTTTCCCCGCACAAAGGCTTGCACCAGGTGAATGGCTTGGGGGGTATTGCCATCAGCCGCCCATTGATGTTGGCGCAGAAAGATATTTTTCCTCAGTTCCGGTTCTAGAGTTCCTCGATATCTTCCAGTAGAGGTGACCAAGGAAAAGGGAATGCGACGGTTGAGTAATTCTTCAGCTAGGTCAGGGGAAAAGTTGACTGCTCCAAAAGCCACTACTCCGTCAACTTTAATCAGAGGAACGTCGGCAATTTTTTGTTTTTCAACTTTGACATGAATGCGTTCATCTACTTTCCCGATGAAGGCGTTTTCTTGGGTGACATAAAGGGTTCCCATGGTTGTTTCTCCGTGTTATTTATGTTGGTTTGAGATGAGATAGAGATGGGGAGATAGGGGGATAGGGAGATAGGGGGATCGCCTCTTGCCTTCCCCCCTTGGGGGGACACAGGGGGGGTTTGCCTATTCCCTATGCCCTATTAGCTGGCTTCTTGATAGGTTTTGAGTTTTTTGACTGCTTGGGGCAAACAGGCGGCGTAGAGGCTACATCCACGGCATTTGGGACTGTATTTGGGTGGGGGTATATGGTCTCCTGAAAAGAGAGTTTGAATGGCTTGGATGGTGGCGATCGCCCCTTGCCGCAATTTCTCATCAATACGAATGGGATGTCGTTGGTGAGATTGGGCATAATAGACGAAGCCTTGAGTGACTGGAGTGCCGGTCATTTCTTCGAGGCAGAGTGCTTGAGCGCAGACTTGCAGGGCATCGTTTTCATGGTCTCCAAGTTTCCCGCGCTTATACTCAACGGGATAAAGTTGTCCATTTTGGGCTTCAATTAAATCCGATTTGCCAATCAGGTTGTACTGTTCCGATCTGAGCCAAATGGATCGAACTTGCCAGGTGTCATCGCGCATTTCTTGACTGAGGGTGTGGACGCGATCGTGAATGGTTGTCCCTTCAATGGTGTAGGCATTATCTTCAAATTCTCCAGTACAAAACATGCGCCAACATCGATGGGGACAATAGGCGTATTGATTGAGTGCAGAAATGGGAATTTCGGTGTTCATGGTAATGGGTAATTGGTAATTGGTAATTGGCTCTCCCCCATTCCCCCATCCCCCTATCCCCCCACCCGAGCGATCCGTCTTGCCATGCCCATTCCCATGGTGGTTTTGCGTCCAATTCCGCAGTAGAGGGCATAGTTAGCGAGGGTGTTGAGGTGTTTGAGGGTGGTAGGGGTGGCATCGCCGAGAAGTCGGAAGGTAATTTCGCCGATAGAGCCGATAAATTTACTGCGTTTATCGGCAACGATCGCCGTTTCAAGACTGAAAAAACTAGGAAATACGGTGTCTAGAGCCAGTTCGGGAATCTCAATACCGCTATATTTATTCCACCGTTGGCGCAGACTGGCAAATACGCGATCGCCACTGGGCAGTGCGGTATCATATTTGCCTTGGCGGAAAGCGGTAGGCGTGGCGAGGCAGAAGCGAAAGGTGCGATCGCGCTCTGAGGCTTCGTCATAGAGTTGGGCATAAGGACAGGAGTTTGCCCAGGGATGGGTAGACTGGGGAGAGGCGAGGATACTGGTAATTGTCAGATCCGCAGGGCCTAAATGCCAAGGTTTATCGGGGTTGAGATGGAGCCACAGTTGGGTGAGTTCTCCGAAGAGCGCGTCATCGAGCAGGGAGATCCGCCACCAGCAGGCAGTTTCAGCAGGGATGGCGTGTTGATGTTCGCAGCATAGGGTTTTGAAGTGGCGACGGGTTTGCAGGGGGGAGAGGGTGAAGGCTTTGTCGGCTTGGGAGTTGTGGAGGCGATCGCCAAGGGTGCGATCGACGGAGCTAACAAGGTTGAGAAAGAGGGCGTGCAGATGCCGTCCGCTCAGGTATCCGAGGGGAATGGGGGAGAGGGGAACAAGGTTGAGAACAAGGCTGTAGGGCATGTCAATTAAAAATTAAAAATTAGGGGATGAGGGTGTGAATGAGGATGCGTAAGAGCGGTTCTATATCTTCCAGAACGCGATAACTGTCTAACCCTTCCTGGAAGTATTTTTGCTCTCGATCTAAGCGCCCAAACTTCCAGATGAATCCCGTTGTAACCGCACCGATCAAGATCGGCTGGTTGGGTGTCTTTTCCCAGCGATCGAGGGCAATCATTTCCGCCACCAGTTGCGTGAAACCATAGGTTAAATCTTCTTTTTTCGCTTCAATGACTAATAACTGACTTTCGGTTCTCAGCAAATAATCTAGAATCCCTTGCAGTGGGTCAACTTTTAACGGATATTCAATGCGTAACGACGCTTGGGTATACTCAACCAAGTCTAAAACTATGTGGGAAATCAGGACTTCCCGACGGGAGGTTTCGGTGATTAAGCTGACATGGGGTAGAACTCGCTCAATGCGCGATCGCGTTTGTTCCAGAAGATTCAGTTCTCCTGAGTATTGCCGGAGATCTAGGCGCAATCTTTCTAAAGAATAACCAAATTCTTCTGCTAAATCTTGGGGGTCAATGTTTAGGTCAACGATCTGGCTAAAAGTGTAAGATTGATTGGGATCTAGGATTTTCATTTTTTATATACATGCCTTAGAAAATACAAGTGTATTTTTGTGTTTTGTATGAATTTTAATCAAGATTTGTAGACTAGCATATTAATATTTCATTTTTTTAGATTCCAATATAAGCTATCTAAAAAGAAAGCATCTTGATTAAAAGCAATACTCCATGATTGAGACCTCGGTCTACCCCCTGGTTGAATAATTTTTAATTCATAAATCTCAAATAAAGGTGGTAATGCACGACCTAACTTAATAGCTTGTGGATGACTATCTATTATCCATGCGACAAAGTTTTTCCGATTTATGGTTCGTTGAAGTAACCGCGTTGGTATTCGGGGATTAGTTTTGATTTCTAAATCTTTGAAGGTAGTAACCTTGCCAACTTTTCCAGTAATATTTTCTTCTGGAATTTCAAACCATACTTGTCTGGTTTTTTCACTATCATCTATTAATCCAGTTAACTTGAAAAAACTATAAACGCCAAGTAATTCTTGTGGTGATGATTTAATAAGTTTGGCAAATAGCTTTTCTCTTTCTACATCATAAGACCACTCTGATTTTTCTGTTTCAATATTGTCTAAAGTTGCCATAAAAGTTTTTTCTTCTAATTCTTGAAAAATACCACGACGTAATAGAAAAATTAAATTATATCGCTTGACAGGAAAACCTATATCTTCATGTCGATTGTCAATGATTGCTGCTTCAAAACCATTACCTCGAAATGTTAGCAATGGCTTCAAAATAAATTCATCTTCGTATTTGCTTCGCTCTGTTTGTGCTTCAGAGTAATTTTTTCCCGTTAAGTTCTCAATAACTTTAGTGATTTCTTCTTTAATTCGAGGTTGAGTATCTGGTTGAAACATTCCTAATACTAAGTTAGTCGCTTCAATCATTTCTATACAAGCGTGTTTAGCTAAGTAACCTTTAAAATCTTGAGGTTTACGATAAGCTTCTTCAATGAGTTCTCGCAACTTATCTCGTGTAAGAGTAGTATTAAATTGGTTTTTTTCAGCTAAAAAACTATAGACATATCTAGGGACTAATGCCAAAACTTCATTAGGAATAGATAATGATTTATGATGCCTAGCAATACGTCCAAATCGTTGAATAAATTGACTGCTAGTTCGAGCCTCTAAAGTTAGAAAATCTTTTTCAAATTTATTTTTAAAATCCACTCCTACTTCTATAGTTGATGTGCCGACAGTCACTTTTTTAACTAATGCTTCCTGACGCATCGTAGTAGAACTTAAACCATGAACTTCTCCAACCAAGTCAAAATCAAAGGCATTTCTAAAACGTTTGGCTGCACCAATAGCTGCTGCTACCGAATCAAAAATTGCAACGTAACGAGCATCAGAATATTGTTTGTGAAACGATTCAATTTGGTCAAATGATTCATCTAATGCTTGTAATCCTTGCCAACGACTTAATTCGGCAGGGACTAATTTCAGATTGACGGGATGAGCGATAATTCTAGCGTTAGAACTATCTGATGGATGAGACTCAACGACTTCTACCCACAACCCTAATTTGTCGCGAAGCAAATTTACCATTTCTAAGTTGGGAGTTGCTGAAGCAAAAATGAACACTCGTCCAACATTAGAATTAATTGCATTTGAAGCTCCAACAAAATATGCTGTATCTGCTTGTTGTTTGACATTGTAGAGATGAAATTCATCAAAGGCAAACAAACGGTAACTACCCACCAATTCCCAAAGTCTTTGCCGTAAGCTGTGAATTTTAGGATATAGTCCAAACACAACATAAAATAAAATGTCTGGATTAGTTAGTAAAACTGGTTTGTAATTTAACAGAGTTTCCAGCGTCTGACTATGACGTTTTAGTTCTAGATCGATTTGCCATTGATCGAGTGCCTTGCTATCTACTCGGATGACTCTATTACTACCAAATTTTTCATATTCCTCGATTAGAGTTCTTTCCTGATCTGCTAATAGCTCATTCGTAGGATAAACGCCAAACATTGGTTTTCCCGTGTTCATGCTGTAAGCATAAGATGTTAATGTTTTTCCGCTACCTGTGGGAGTAATCAGAAATAAACATAATGTTTGGTTTGATTTGAATGCTTCAGATATTAACTTGTAAGCATTCCACTGATAGTGGTATGGATGCTTACCTGCTAACCATTCATCAGTTTTTACTTGGTCTAATGCAACCGGTAAAATATTAACATTAATCATTTCTTTCTGCCTTTTTTAGGGGTTAGCGATCGCGCAATAAAACTCATATTACCAGGAAGCACTATTTTATCCTCTTCTGCAAATTCAACTAAATAGTGCTTACTATTCTCATATCTAGGATTGGCAATCAGGCGAGTTGGTAGTGTTGATGGGTAAATATCACAGACAACTGGATCGATTGAAATATCCCGCCAATTGAGTAATAACGGTTCTATACGACCTCGCTCTTTAGTAATTCGAGCATCAAAATTACCCTGTTTTTCTTCAACTTTTGCAGCTTTTTGAAATTTCAGACACGCTTTACCCATAAATTTTCCTAAACGAATGTAACCTTTATTGGTTAAGAAATTATCAAGATTAGGAAACTTCTCAAGAGGAGTTGGCTCGGCGATCGCCACATAAAACTCAAAAGTGCTACCTGGCCTAATTACACGAGCAAAACCCCAGTCAGGATAACCAATATTGCGTTCTTTTTTCGGGAAACCATAAGCTTCCTGAATTGTATTCCATTGAATTAGGCGATAGGAGATTTCTAATGGTCGTGCAGGGGTTAAGTAAA
Organism: Roseofilum sp. SBFL; assembly: GCF_017746885.1. NCBI lineage: Bacteria > Bacillati > Cyanobacteriota > Cyanophyceae > Desertifilales > Desertifilaceae > Roseofilum > Roseofilum sp. SBFL. The sequence goes on from NZ_JAGHZH010000016.1 coordinate 6,897, forward strand.
TTCCCAATTGATTGAGAGGTTCTAAGTCTTGTTGATATTCTGGTTCTTGGCGTTGATGAAAATAGGACGACCTTGCTAATCCCATAGCATAAGACAACGCATAATTATGGATATATGCTCCCGTTTCATAAACTTTTCCTCGCTCAGTAGTGGCGAAGAAAATATAATCCATTGCCTCTAATTTTACTCGGTAAATATCCATATTTCTACTACTTACTAATTGAACGAGCGAAAGTGACAGACTGAGTATTCAGTTGGCGCAGAAATTCTGTCAGAGATGATTCATCTTTACTTAAATTGCGGGTTTGACTCAGTATTACATCAAGACCATCTGTCCAATTAGTCGGTTGACTGTTGCCAAACTTTGCCAAATAGTCACTATTGGTGACAATTTGCAAGCGACCGTTAAAATCTTCTGTAAGATTTTGAATAACTGCTGGAGCGTGTTCATCAAAATTTTTCTTGGACAGAAATACTTTGAGTAAGTCAATATTGGTGTCGCTTTCAAAAGCGTCATAAAAACATTGACTGAACTCTAAATTTGAAAATAATTCCATATCGGAAAAAGCAACGGCCAGAATATGGTTACGCATAAACCCCTGTCGCGATGACTCTTTCCCATAACGAGTTGTCCGCATCAGGTTAATCAGAATGTACACAAACTCATCCATTGTTAAATCTACAGTTGTGACAACCGCAGGAAGAAAGACTTGAGGAGAAGTGTAATCATATTCTGTGATTGTGCTAGAAGTTTGTTTTTTTTCATCAATGACATTAAATTTTAAGCCTTTTTGGATCAAAGCGTAGGGACGAACGCTGAAGCAAGAGTCAGTCATCACGCGACTTCTGCGGGAACCTTCTCCTTCAATTGCAGCGTAACCATAGGTCATGCAATCAGTACAATGCCCGCATAATCCTGCTGTAAGGTAACAGTCATCTTTGCGTTTAGTCTTGTCTTTCTTTTTGGCTTCTTCTCCATATACTACGCGGTCATTAATCATTGCATAAGGAAACACTCCATATTGCCGCATCAAAGCTTTTCCCGTCCGTCGTTCTGGTGCAACCTGTTTCCGTTTAAACATCACCAGTCGATCCATAGGATCAGAATGCGTTAATCCTGCTTGAGTGCGTTCAATATCTTGTTGTTGTCCTCCTTCAGTTGTGAAAATTGCATAGGATTTTGTTTCTCGCAGCATGATAATACTTGCATATTTACCCATTGGTGTTTTCGGAATGCTGCTGACAAAGGATTTGGAATACTCTTGTAAAGAATCAATTTGTGCAATATTGTTGTTAGTCATGGGTCTGTCTCCTAGTAAAATTTGTGAATTCTGGACAATGGCTTAAACAATTTCTGCGATATCGGGATTATTTTTGTCTTTCTGCTTAGTCGCCTTGTATTCTTCCCGTTTTTCGTTGATATGTCTATCTGTGTAATAGTAAATTCCATCAGCCAGACTGTTTTCGAGCTTCAAAAATTCAGCAAATGAACTATCTGCTCTACTCAGAAATACTTCATCAACCACCAGATCGATCAATTCGCTTACCAATTTTCCTAAATCATTACGATAAGGATTAATAAAGCCATCGCCACGTTTAGTTGTTTGTCGTCGTTCCATCGCTTTAAGCACAGTTCCCGAAGCTTGTTGCTTCAATTCAGTAATTGCCTGTGGGGAAGGTTTCGCCCCAGTTAAAGCCATTTGACGCAATTCAGGAATTAAACGAAAAGCAGAACGCATTGCATCTACAACTTCCCGAAAAACTAACTCATAGTTATGTGCTTTTCCTCGTCCATAATCACGATATGGTAAACGAATTTCTAATGATTTTTCAGCAATTTTTGTGACTAAATTCATAAGTTCACCTCCGAAATATTCTAGTAAAATTTCACAAGATTTTGTCAGAACAGGAAACGGAGATTTATCCTCATTCAAACGACCATATTCTTTGTAAAAATGCGCTCCTGCTAATTGATTAACTACCACATCTCCTAATCGTTCAGCAATTTGCTTATCTTTGCTTTGAGACTTAGGACGATGTACGCAACTGGTAATCATCCACAAAGCTGCACATAAATCTAAAGCACGTTCTAAACCATTTTTGTGTCCTGACTCTGTTCCATACAAACTGACTGTATCCGCTCGACTTGCTAATTTAGGATCTTGTTCATTTCCGAGTAATTTGGCAATAATTGCAGGGGGTGAGTCTAGGGTGATAGTCGCTTTCAGTTCGTTAGGATTAGCAACAGGTAAGTAAGGAAGTTCGGTAACATAAACCCGACTGCTAGTAAGACTAAAAATTACTGTTGCAGCGAATGTTGCTTTTGCCCATGCTTCAGTGCGAGTGGGAGGATTTTCATCTCTTTCTCCTACGGAATGTTCCCAAGGAATTAAATAATAGTTTGGTTGAAGCTTTAATTTTGTTTTTTCTTGAATGCTGTCATTGTTTTCATCATCTTCACCCTTAAATTCTAGAGTGCTTTTTGCCATTAATAGTCGTTCGCCCACATATCCCTTTTTTTGAGCAATTCGTTCTGCTTCGCGATTGAAAACATCGATCGCTCTATCGATCCAGTCTGAATCAAGTTTGCTTTGCTCCAACCATATTCTAGGAAAACCCGGTGCTGATTCTCCATAGTCTCGTATTGGTAAAGCAGTAATTTCTCGTAGTGGACGTAACATCCGATCCAAGAATTTTGCATATTCTGGTGTAAAGGAAAATGTCGGCAATACATACAGATGAATACGACGAGAACTATTGTAATCAGCACCGCTACCGCTTGGTAAAGCTAAACCTATCAATTTACGCATAATAAATTCTAAATGACAAATAGGACACCAAGGACGTAAATCATTAGGTACTTTCTTAGCTGGCAAAACCCTATTTGAAAAAACTCGACCAGAATCTCCTAAAATGCCAGTTCTTAATGGTTTTGTATATTGACTTTGACGATTGCAAATAGAGCATATAACCTTTGAATGTCCCTTTTTCTTGGAAAACGCATAAACATCTAGCCCATCTTCATTAACCTTAATTTGGGAGCTAAAGGATAAATTTACTTGTTCGTCAATATAATTTACCAAATCGGGTTGAAAACCAAGTTTATCGACAATAGCTTGCTTTCCTGGCTTAGTGTCAATTTTTTCAAAAGCACTTAGAGTGCGATCGTGAAGAAGCTGTATGACAGTAGCATAATCTAATGATTCAGCCAACCTTTTATCAAAGTCTATTCCTCTAAGAAAATAGTAGCCTGGAACTATAATGTATTTACCGGATCCACCACTAGAAAATAATTTTCGGTCTTCCTGAAGATTTGATTTTATTTCTGATGGAACTTTAAAAGTGTCACAAAACCAATTTACTCGTTCTAAATCTGGTGCTATTCCTTTCATAATCCCATCGACATAAAGCAAATAGCGTCTAACTAAAAACCATCGTTGGTTAAAATCTTTTGATTCATCAAGAGACACATCAAACCTTGGTTCAAAAGAATCTAGCCACCCTTGAGGGGATCTTTTTGAAATATCTTCAATGTCTTGGATAATGGTTTTAGCATCAGGCTTGGATACATTTTGGGTTGTTTCCAAAATGATTTGTAGTAGATTTTTAATTGTTGAAAATGTATAAACATAATCTTGAAAGTCATACTGTTTTTCTCGTAGTCCTTCTTTCGCTGCTGACTTAACTATTTCTGGTGAGGGTTGTAAACTATTTAAAACATCAAAAACTACTTTCTTTATTAAATTTTTCCTGTAAAAAACATCGATCTTTTTTTCTCCAATATATAAGGTTCCTGTTGAAAAATAGGCTATATCTTGAAAACCTAGTTCTTGACATAAATGATTTTTTACAGCAGTATGTATTGAATTTGTCAAGACTCCTCTAATATCTTTTAATTCGTGACTATAAAGTTTGTATTTTGTCCTAAATTCTGGAGCCAAATCTTTCAAATAGTTTTCTAATGAAAAAACCAAGTCAGATGGTGATGTAACCGATGCAATAGTATCAGCAATTCTGACTAAAATCCAAAGCAAGTTACCATTCTCATCATTTGAAAGCAATAAATCTCCATGATGTGTACTTCTTTTACTAACATTTCCAGATCGCATCAAATGTGCGTCTACTTCACCAGCAAAATCAACTAAATTAAGATTTTCATATTCTTTCTCTAGTCTTTCTAGAGGAATCGAAAATTCGGAATTGCCGATTTTTTGAAAGTCGTTAAACTTATGGATATCGTGAATACTATACAAAGCTAGAGCTTTACGAATACTTGAATGATTTAAGCCGTAACAGCATATTTTTTCAGATTCAATAAACTTAAGAATCTCAAATAAACCAAAAGCTCCATTAAGAATATGTCCGAGCATTGATTGTTCAGCTAAATGGGGATAATCTGGCCCTCCTTTCGCCAGGAGCAGATGATAATTTTTGTGATACATAGCTGGAATAACGATATCTATGTAATCTTGAATAGTCTTTTCTAGTTCTAATTGTCTCATATTCATCACTTATTGGTTATCACACTAACTATTGTACAAGCTACTGGAAGAGCCTTTTTCCTACTGGATTAGCCGATATTCGTACTGATTCTTTTCCACATGACGCTTATCGAACTGATACCCGCGTTTCTTCAAGGTATGCATGGTGGCTGAAAATCGATGGCTGATTTTCTCTACCAGTTCTTCGGTGGAGTGCCAGTTGCCGTCAGACATTAGATGCAAGAGACGTTCTCCTAGCGTTGCCTTCATTGCTCTTTCCCTCAAGTTCGGGATATTTTCAATTACAATTAGCAGTATGGCATAAAAATCACAAAAGTGCAAATATAAATTTAGATGGCTCGGAAAAAAGAAACGATTACACTGTCAATCCCGCCAGGAACGAAGGCAAAGCTGGAGGCGATCGCAGCTCGTCTGGAAATTCTCTGGGGAAGCAAACCCAGTATCTCCGGTTTACTGGTGGCGATCGCCGAACAAGCACCAGAAACCCAAAAGCTCTTTACCCTCAACAGCAGTCAAGTCCAGGCATTGCGTCAAGCGCTCAATCTCCTTGATGATGAGGGCTACATTGGAGAAGCTCGGACAATTCTGGATCTGTTGCTCAAACATGGAAATCTAACCCCACCCCTAAGACAATCCTTTGAGCAACTAGACAAACAACTGAGTCAAGCATGGCGTATTCGGGTCGATCGCTATATCGATCGCCAACAACCCTTTCGCCTGTGGTACGAAAATGCTCAAAACAGCAGGCTCATCTTTACTGTGCGACATGCTCAAGTCTCCTTTCATGAAAAGCGCTCCTACCTGGAGATTTGGTGCGATGAGACCGAAGATCTGATCAATACAGAGTTCCCCGAACTGATCCACAATCGTTGTTTGCGTTTCAATCGTATTCAGTCTATTGAAGATACTCCAGGATATTGGCAGCCGGAAGGTTTGCAAACCCTAGAAGTGTACTTGCACTTTTACAGGGGAATGGTCAGAGCCTATGAACCCAAAGGAGATGAAATCCAAGATCTAACTATTGGAGAGGTAAGACAGGTTGTGCGGCAAGTATCCAATCCCTTCTGGTTATTGCGGGAAGTGCGGCGCTATGGTGAAGACTGTGAGATTATCGCACCGCAGAAATTGCGCGATCGCTATATCGACGAACTGCGAAAGCAATGTCAGCGATATGGGATGGAGATGCCAGAACGGGAGTAGGGATAGGCGCGATCGAAAAGGCGATCGCGCCTGACTTCAACTGGGAGCAAATTGGTATGCCATACCAGCAGGGAGCTTAATATTCTCAGTATCAAGCTGATAATACGAACCCCGCAAGCGAACATTGCGAATCAAACTCACTGGAGGCATATTAATCACATCATAGCCAATCACTTGATGGGAAAACATCACATCCAAAGGATTGAGTGCATCGCGATAAACAAACTCTTGTTCCGAAGCTGAAGCTTTCACCTCTTGCACACTCGTACAGGTGACTTCTGCCTTACTGAGCCATTTCCCCAAACGAATCCACTTCGGAAAACGAATCTTTTGGGGGGCGATCGCAAAGCACTCAAATTTACTCTCTGGGGCAACCTCCTTATTGCGTCCAAAACTGGGCCAATTTTTCGCTGTTTTTTCCATCTCCACATGATAGTGATTATTAGCATATTTCCAAGTCGTTAGAACAGTTTGATAATGCACTGCCCTAGCAGGAGTCACATAAATTCCCTGTTGATTCAAAGGGGTAAGATGTTCCTCATATTGGGGGACTTGATTGCGGCAAAAGTAGCGATAAGACTCGGTTTCATTAACCGTTGTTGCATATTGAGAATTATCCACCAATCCCAAAGCATAACAAAGGGCATAATTGTGAATAATCGGTTCAGTTTCATACAGTCTTCCAATTTCACGAGTAGCGAAATAGAGACTATCATGAAGTTCCAGTTGTAGGTGATAAATAAAAGCCATAGTTGTTGTTCTATCAAATCTGGAAAATAAGTGATGGTAAGTCATTGCGAATGGAACGCAGTGGAATGAAGCAATCTCTACAATCTTGCTAATCTTGGTGTTAGCGAAGCTTGCGCGTTTCCGCTTCGCGGACATGAAAGCGCGAATGCTTCCCTGCGGTCGCAATGACAACGGTTTAAACGGATTTGATATTATTTGGCAGTAGCAGGTTTCTTCGGTTGTTTAATATGAGCTGAAGCATAGGTTTTTGCTTCACCATCTGCGGTTGTCAACAACTCTTTCAACTTCTCTTCATTACCGATTATCTCCTTGACTTCAGTTAACAAGGGGACAAAGGTATCGCCAATATAATCCTGATGTACCAGATATTCATCTCTCATCAAATCCACCATGGTAGTTTGCGCTGCTTCAATGACATCATCTTCATTCAAGGGGTCATATCCTCCCAGTTTATCCCCTTGTTTCAAAATATCATAAATGGCTTGAGTCCAGCGCAGATTGCTGGTAATTTCTCCATCGGCAAAAACCACACCAATACAGTGATTCCGAACCCGTCCCGTGCGAGTGGTTTGCGCTCCATAATGGCGGGTGCGTAAAATGTTGTTGAAGACATAGAGAAAACCGGCTTCTGTAGGATCTTTTAGGGTGACGATACTAGGGAAAAAGACTTGAGGTTTAATGTGATCTTGTTGGTTGATTCGACTGGTAATTTTTCCAACTTCACTCTTATTTTCTCCCTTAGAAGCCATGGTTCCGTTTTCAAAGGGAGCGTTTAGAGTAAAAGATTCATGAGATTCGGCAAAATCTGTGATAGAAAAGGCCGTATCAACCACAACTTTTGATTTCTCTGAACCAGAATCTCCGATCGCAAATCCATAGATAATACAATCCGGGTTATCCATAGCAAATTTAACATTGTATTCGCACTCCTCAGCCGTCATCAATCCGTAGTTCCGCAGCAGTTCCCGTCCCACCAAACGCTCTGGGGTAGACTGTTTGCGCTTAAACATGGCGAGGCGACTAATCGGAGTTTTGTCTTGAATCCCGGCACGGACTCGTGATTTATTTAACTCGCCATCCGTTTGAAAGAGAGGATAGGATTCAGTCACGCGGAGGGTGAGGAAGTGGGCATATTTTCCCATGGGTTTATAGGGAATCGCATCATGGAAAAATTTAGCATCGACAGTGGTTAGAAAAGACATGGTTTTGGTCTCCTAAATATAGTGAAAATGGGTCGGTTTGGGCGGGTTTGGGCGGGTTTGCAATACCATTTCTCTATGATGTCCGCTTAACAAGGGGCTTAAGCCCCTTGCCTCCCCAAGATCGATGAGTAGCCATCTTAAATAGAAATGGTGAAAAGGTTTCTTTTGGATCTCAAAGTCGATCGTAAAACCCGCCCCTACGAGGACTCTTTGTTTTCCTGATAGTGTTGATTTTCTTGGTCATCTTCGAGACGATAAAGGAATTCGCAGGTATCGCGAATCAAGTTAATTTGTCGTCCCGCTAAACGGGCGCGATCGCCAGAAAAAGATTTCTCGAAAACTTCCACAACAAAATATTGGGCAAACTCCAATATTTTCTGTCGTTCTTCTTCTCTATTCTTGAAAACCCAACGCCCTTCAGCCGTGGAATTATGCACCCGATCCATCAGTTTACAAATCTCAGCCGCAACAGCAGCAACGAGAGTTTCTCCTTGGAAAACAGTAGATTCAGCTTTGAGAATGGTATCAGAAGCAATATCAATGGGTTTCAAAACTGCGTTGGCTTTGGGATTGTATCGCTTACTGGCGCGATAAAATTGGCGATAGAGTTCGGTCAGTTTTTTGGGATGGTTTAAGGGAGATTCTTCAGACACAATTAACTCCTGATTTTCATAGGTACAATAGGGATCGAAACAGGGATAAAAGGCATAGGCATAGAGACGGACTTTTTTCAGGGGAATATTCTCTATACTTTGACGGCGTATCCAGACATTGAGGGCACTAAAAACCGTCAGAGGACTGGTTTGTAAATCTCGCGCCAGCTCCGAGAGTTTGCCCCAATTAGCATCATATTTTCCTTTGCCTTGTTTGGCGTTAACATCGAGGTGAATGGCATAGGCAGCAGTGAGGACTTTAAGCGGTGCAGGATAAAGTTTGGTGCCGTGCTTTTCTTTCCAGCCTTCGAGGATATAGTCGAGGCGAAAATAATCGGCTTGAACTAAGGATTGGAAGGCTTGGGGGGCGCTATCGAGAAAAACAGTTTGCTCGAATTCTGCGCCATCTTTGAATGGGGGAATGGGAGATTCAGAAACAACGGTTTTCACATCTAAAATTAGGGGAAAGGCGAAGGCTAACCAAGTCGGCATTACCCAGGATTCGGTATCGGTTGGATCTCGCCCTGGAGGGAGTGCCATAAAGTAGAACGTGAGAGGCTGATTTTCGGGATACGAGAGCTTGAAGGTGCGGTCAAATTTGCGGTTGGGATCGTCTTCGGGTAAGGCTTTTTTCGTTGCTAAATCTTCTTCCATGAGAAAAACATCGGCGCTTTGATAGTTGTCCCGGCTAAAATCGGCTTGTAAGTCATCGTTGATAAAATGGTTACGCAGGCTCGTATTAAACCGAGTTTGAGCAATATTTCGGTAAGCTTGATGGAGAAACTGGTTGGTTTCTGGGGTGAAGTAGTAGGTGGGATAGAAGTAGAGATAGCGATATTTGCCATCCTCAAAGCGTTTGCCAACGGCTTGGGTTTGATTCATCAAAATTTGCCGTAGCATCATCTCTGTGCCCGAAATACTGGAGATATTGCGCTTGGCATTAGAGCCGCCTAACATCTGTTTATTGGTGTAGACTTGGGGCGTGAATAAAACGGCTGATTCCATTTGTTCGCTGACGCTATAGGGGGAATGGGAAATGGAGCAAATGAGCTGTTTTCCCCGTCCTGGTTTTTTCGCCAGTTGGTAATGTTCTAATTCTTTGAAAAAGATGTCAGCTTTTGCCAATTCTTGCGGTTGATTATCGGGTAACATCACCACTTGTTCCACCCATAAGCGCACATCCTCCCAACCATCGGCTAAGGAATATTGCTCTAAAATGGGATTAATCAGTTCGGCAATATGGGCAATCAGAGCTTCACAGGTTTCGCGCACGTCTTCGATACCGGGATGATGTTGGAGATATTTAGCTGCAAGAAAGTACCATTCATAGGGAAGACCTCCGGTATTTCCTTTGAGTTTTAAGGCTTTTAAGCTCTGATTAATCTGCTGAATTTCGCGAATTTGGGGTAAGTATTGTTCCAGTTGCCAAAATTTGGCGACTTCATGCACTAAATCGAGATTGGGTAATGGGGGTAATGTCTTATCTTTTTTGCGAGCGGCTTCAATTTTGTGGACTTGCTCTCCCCAAATCTTGCGGGTGAGCGCATCTCCGAATTCCGCGAGGCGATCGCATCTGATATCATCGCTGAAGCTAAAGTCATAATCGGCTGAGAGTACCTGTTTTTGCTGAAACTTAACTAGGTTCTCGCTGCGGCTTTTGGCAACAGAAGGCTTTTTATCGTGTAAAATCCGCAAGGTTGCCTGTAATGCGACTTGCATTAAGCCCACAATATCGAAAAACTGTTCGTAATAATCAGCATATTTCATGCCTTTACCATCGCGACTAAATCCCGTTTGTCGCAGAACTAATTGATTTCGACATAAGGCTTTAATTTTGTCTACGACTCGGTTAGGTAAGTTTTCCCTGGAAATGGGGGGAGCATCTCGACGAGCGAGGTAAATTACGCCTGTGGGAAGATAGAGTAAGGGTTTGTAATAGTTACCCTCTCCCCCAACCCCGTCTTCCGTGGGAGAGGGGGCATTTAGAGAAGTATGAGCTTCCATTAAGGCGTTATTGACGACATTGGTTAGCACGCCTCGGTTTTCAGAAATGCTGTGATAGGTAAATTTTAGTTGTCCGTCGCTGAGGCTATGAATGAGTTGTTGCAGGCGCGGAGTTTCTGCATCTTGGGGATGTTTGATAATGGAGGAAAGGGAGTCAGCTAAACAGGCAAGTTCGGCTAGGCAAATGAGAGTGCGATCGCGTAAACTCGGATTAAGCCCAAATTCGGAAAAATTCCAGTTCGTTCCCCATCGCTTCTGAGCATTATAGGCAACACAAAGTAAATCATCAATATAGTCTTGATAACCCTGGGGATTTTCAGGATCTAAAAAGCGATCTAATCCCAATTGGACGATTTTCTGGGCAATGATTTTCCGATGCTCTTCCTTTTGCAGATTCCGGCAATCTTCCGGCACATCGGCAAATTTCTCAAAGTCGTGAAGAATAAAGCCAGCAATAAGTAAGCGGCGTTCTGGCTCATCAATTTGCTGGCGCACGGTGGTATTCAGTTTTTGCAGTTCTCGCTCGACTAAGTTGGCTGGGAATAAGCCGTTGAGTAGATGGGTGTTTAAGGATTGATCGGCGGCATTGCGGCGATTATACCCTTCTTCGCGCTCTTCATCTAGGCGATCGAAATATTTGCCACCTTTTGCTGTAACTCCAATGGTATATGTGAGTAAATTGGGAAGCACATACTCGACAAAATTAGCCATAATGCGATCGCCTGGATTTTCTGCGGTAATGGCTTGCTTGAGTAGCTTCAGCGTCAGCATTTCAGCCGGTTGTGAGGCAATTTCGCGAGTTGTTTTGTCTAAGCCGAGATCGATTTCTTCTGAATCCCATCCCTCTTCTAGATCTTCCTCTGTTTCAGGTTCAGAGACAGTATCAAATAAGGATAGTTGTTGTGTTTTTGAGTCGGATTTACGTTTTTTAGCCACAATCGTCCTCTAGGGTATCTAAATATTGAATAATTTGTCTTTGATACTAGGGATATTCCTGTAGAGCGAGTTGAATACACTCGTGGATTTTTACCTGATCTATTTCATCGTACATATGAACTAATCGATTTCTTAAGCTACCGGATGGCGCTAATATTTTCGCTAACTCTGGAGTAAGAATGCCGCAGCGACTCATTTCAATAAACGTATCAAAATTTTTCTCTGGTTGGGGTAAGTTGAGAGTCTTGAGCAAATATCGATTAACATCGATCGCGACTTGAAAGGAAAGCTGTAATAATCGTTCGACAGTAAATTGCCCCTGAGTGTCATCTAGATAATCTTGCAATGAAATTAATGCAAAAGAATCAAGCTCTCTCAGATAACGATTCAAGAATTTCATTTTCCCTAACACAATGGGTTTGATTTCTGTCATACTCCCCTCCTTTGCAAATCTAGCTCAATCTCTTGCTGAATTTGACGGCACATCTCCTTTAATTCTGCATCAGTCATCAGATGATGGCGCTGGAATTTTTCAAACTCTCCTGGGGTTTGCTCATAAATGACTTTTCCATCTCGTGCCACATAATGAGCAATTAAGCGAGAACAGCTATTGAGTTCGACAATATCTATATTATCGTCGTTTAATCCAAAGATTTCTCCAAGAATGTGAAAGGCTTCTAACCATCTCCAGGCATTTTGTTTTAGGATGGGTTCTCTGAGTTCTTCATCGTAGAGGATGGCAAAATCCCAATCACTATTTTCTTGATTGTCTCCCCTGGCGCGAGAACCAAACAAAACCAGTATTTTGAGATAAGGGATTTTCGCTAATACTTGCTCTGATTTTTCAGTCAATCTTTGGATGATAGAAAGTTGTGAGGATTGCATTTTAAGATATACCGAATTACTTAGAACGGCTTTGATCGGACTTCAGAAGGAAGAGAATTAGGTTTTTAATTGCTTCAGATAAATTGGCTCTTTCCGAAGAAAGAAATTGACACTTAACCAGCCATGCAAATTTTGCTTTTGGGGGTGAAGATGACATACGCCTAAACTTACTGTCGCAAGCTACCCAAATTTTTCTCTTCCTTCTGAGTAGATCATCATTGGGAAAATATAGATAATCTACGCACGGAAGCTATCGGATATGCTAATTTTTCAACATCCGGTATTCGTATTCATTATGTCCAATCTTCCGTGTTTCGATAGAGTAGCCTTTTTTACGTGCTTCGTGAATAGTATGTCCAAAGCGCCAGCTTACTTTGTCAACAAGTTCATCACTGGAGTGCCACAGATAATCGCACAGCACCCCAAGCAGTTTCTTGAGATTGGTCATTTTTTTCATATTTCTCCTTTAGTAGTAAGGGTTTCAAGTATCTTCTCTTTCAACTTACCGATTGCGATAGCTCTCGTCAAGAAAATCATGGCATTAAGCTCTTAGACTTATTCAACAGTTTTTAGCTTATGACCTATTCAACATCATGAGCCGGATTGGGATGTGATAACCTTGGAATCTGGGGAGCGCTGGTGAATTATCCACCTCTAAATCCCTATCAGGGATTGAAATGAATAAGTCTAGGCTTATTGCCGTAAGCTCCCTACTAATCCCTATTAGGGATTGAAACTCTAAACTATCCACTCTTCATCTCCTTTGCTCTTTAAGGTGTACGCGAGAGTATCGATCAGCAGTGCCGATTGTCCGAAGGCAATAGAATAAGGTGCGCTAGGATCGAGCAGACTGTTGGCATCGCTGATGGGATAAATCTGGAAATGCATCGGTAACCGTAGGCGCGATCGCACTTCACCCACTGGAAACCGCAACACATAGCTCACCAACCCCTGACGCTTCAGACGCTTATTAATGCCATCGATCCAAGGATTTTCCGGTTGCCAAACTTCCAAACCCACCAATACCTGAACCTTCCATGCATCTGCCACCGGTTGCAGTTCTGCGGGATAAATAAACCGCCAGTTGAGGCGCTCTTCTCGATAAGCGTGCAGTTTCATAAATCCCAAGCAATACTGAAATTGTCCCTTGGGAATCACGGTATTCAGGCGATCGCCAGTTTCCCGAAGCGAATACATAAACGCCTTCTCCGTCATCACTTCCACATCCAAATTTCCCAAAATCCCCGGTAACTTATAGGTTTTGAACCGATCTGCCTCATGGGTTTCCGTCAGATCGTATAAACCGTATTGCAAGCTACTCGAACCCCGGAAACTTGCCGCATCTTCTAAAATTGGATTTCCTATCTTATTTCCCGATAGCTCTTGCCATTCTCTTCCCCATTTTTTACTTAAACCATATAACTTGACTAGACGAGTCTTGAAAATCCCTTCTGATATCGATTCAAAGGCTTCCGCACTCTCTTTGTAAACGGCTTTAATCGTCTTATGATGCTTCAACTGACTGCACAAAACCATCGACTGCACCGCTCCCCACCGGGGATAGTAACCGTGAAAATCATTAATTTCGCGATAGTATGTCGTAATCTGATTGTGGAAAAAGGGGCGATCGCAACGGCTTCCTAGTTCTAAGGGTGCAGTTTCTCCACTAAACAGGCGTTCAACCAAAAACTGGGGAACCAAAGCATAAGCCGTGAAGCCATCAAACGGGATATATTTTCCCTCCCGATGGTAGCCCTCATGTCGTCCCAATCGTCCTAATCGCTGAATAAAATTACCCCCATCTGCCGCTTCAAAGAATAGGAAGTTAATCTTAAAGTCAACCCCCACATCAATGGTGCTGGTTCCAATCACCAAATCTGCCGAGAGAGACTGAGCTTTAACTTGTTTTCCGGATAATCCGGTATTTTCGCCAACCTCTAAGCCATAGGGAGAGAGTAAGTTACTAAAAAATGGAGTGAGTCGCTTGACTGCGGCAATAGAATTCAGAATAATTGCGCCTTTACTGCCTGGCTTTTCCTGAAACTGTTTGACCATCAACTCGCTGTTGTCTTTTAGCCACTGTTCTGAAGAATTCCCTGATGATTCCAACGGGATGAAGTTTAGCACTATTTCTCCTGTAACTCTGCGCCAATCTTGTTCTGACAAGGCTTGCGCTTCCTCTGGAGTCTCTGGAAATTGATACTTCTGCTCGTCGATTGGATTGATTTCACAGCAACGAAATCCAGCATCTTTTAATTTTTCTTTGAACTCTGAATTCGGTGTAGCGGAGAGAAATAAAAACTTTTTACGCCGGTTGGTACAGCGAATTAAAAGCAGAGTATTGATGACGCTGGCAATTTGGGGAGCGGCAAAGACATGGAATTCATCAAAGATAAATAAGTCAAAGTTTTTATCGAGTCTTTGCCATAATCGATCGGGACTGTCTTTCGGGGTGAGATATGCGCCTCGATGGAGATAGTGAAAGATATCTGGGTTGGTTAAAATAATATCAGATTGCATGATGCGAGTGGCGATCGCCCCAGCTTTCTTCAAACCCTCTTGTTCGGCATACATTTCTAACTCTGCCCCACTTAACCGCACCACCCGCAGATCGTTGCGCGGTTGGAATGTGGCGATATAGTCTTGAACTTGCTTCTCTTGATCTCGCGCTAATTCATTGGTGGGGTAAAGGGCGATACAATATTCTTTACTTTGCAAACTGGATAAATAAGCGGCTAAACTCTTGCCATCTCCGGTCATTGCCGTATTAAACACCACATCAATGTCCGGATTTTGTAGCGCTTTCCACGTCTCCAATTGATGCCAAGATAATCGCCATTTTTCTGGGAGTTTAATCTTGTCAATTGATTCGGTTGCTGGACAAGAATAAACAGATTTTAGGGTAATGGCATACTCATTCATGGGTTAATTGCCTTGAGTAAAAATAGTTTTTTCATCGCTTCTTCACTCATCACACTCACTATTCTACAAGTCACTGGAAAAGGACTTTTCCTAGGCGCGATCGCCTAACGTTTCCTTAATTTCCCTATTTTTGTGTCCGTAACTGCTTGATATCTCCCATAATAGTTCTGAAAATAGAGAAAATCAACAACTACACCAAAAAAGTGTCCGTATAAATATGAGTCGTAAAGGTCAATCCATAACTCTATCCGTATCCGAACGAGATAAAGCCCATTTAGAGGAACTAGCGAGAGAATTCGGCATGACATGGGGAGAAAAGCCGAATATCTCCAAATTAATTACGGCGATCGCCCGGCAACAACTCCGCATCGCTCCCAATAACGACTGGTTACCAGAGCGGATCGCACTGCTCAACCGCGTTAGAAATCTGCTAGTCGATCATGGAGAAGTCACAGAAGCCAAGGAAATTGCCCAAATATTGTGCGATCGCGGCGAACTCTCGCTTCCCCTAAGACAAGAAATCGAAGCCTTTCTCAACACTCCCATTCCCGCATGGAGAGAACAAATTGAAACCTTCATCCATCGTCAACAACCCTTCCGCCTCTCGTACCGAGATGCCGCCGATCGCCTGTTTCATTACACAGTTCTTTATGCTCGCATTATCCCCATTGAAAAACGAGAATATCTGCTCTGTCGTTGCCAAGAAACGGAAGGGAATTACGATATCAAAGAACTCTGCCACAATTGGAGCCTGCTGCTAGAGCGCATCCAAGAAGCAGCCGTAGTTTCTGTTAACCAAAAATGGCAACCCGACTTAGAATACATCACCGTAGAATTGCGCCTATCTGGAGGATTAGCCTTTGGATACCGCAGCAAACCCGGCGATCGATTTGTTGGTAATCTGGAAGGCGATCCCCCCACTCGACAAGTAATCCGCCAAATCTATAGTAGCTTCTGGTTCATGCGCGATATTCGCCCCTACGGGAAAAACTGCGAGATTATCGCACCGCAGAATCTGCGCGATCGCTATATTCAAGAACTCCTCCAGCAATGTCAGCAATATGGCATCAGTATCCCAGAAGAGGGCGATCGCTCCTAATCCTCTCAAACCTTCTTGACATTATTAAATATCGAACTCTAGGTTTGATACAATCAACCCATTTAGTCTTTCAACGGGAGATAAACCAGTTATGACACTCTTCGGTAACCTGATCTGGTTGATTTTTGGTGGCTTCATCTCTGGATTGGGCTATATTATCGGTGGTCTGGGTATGTGTATCACCATTATCGGAATTCCGTTCGGTTTACAAACCATGAAAATTGGTTTTGCCACCTTTACCCCATTTGGTAAAGAGATCGAAGTGAGTCCCGGTGCATCTGGCGTAATTCCTATGATCTTGAATATCATTTGGGTGGTTTGCTTTGGTTGGGAAATTGCCCTTTCTCACCTCCTCCATGGGGCGCTTTTATTTATTACCATTATTGGTATTCCTTTTGCTCAACAGCACTTTAAGTTAATTCCTTTAGCCTTGTTTCCCTTCGGACGGGAACTTCATTAGCTGGGGTGCTTCTAAGAAAATACCGAAGCCAACCCCCCGATCGCCTAAGAGTAGACGGTTACAATTCTGGAACAGTCTATTCGTGTTTCCGCTTGTTTTTTTTCCAGAATTGGATTATAACAGCTAAGAGGTAGCCAATAGTATCCGGGTAATCCCAGATGAATTTAGGAGACAGTTAGCTAAAGCAGCGAACGGAGATTTGACCTGATGAATGTGAGTTTTGTTCTTTTGACCTTTTCAACCCTGATGGCTGCCGTGTTTAATCCTCTGGTATCCGATCGCGTTTTATCCAACCAGTCGAAAATGTCCTTACTAGAGCAGCTTGAGCAAGATCAAGTGCAGTGTAATGTGTTTGTGGTTGAAGGAGATCGCCTACAAAGAGTGTGTCAACTTCGCTAGGTTATGGTTTGAGGTACTCTAGCAATAGGTACTCTAGCAATAGAAAATGTCCTAGCACTCTCTTTCTCTGCTATAGAACTCCTCTCTTCTATAGAGTACAGCCTGAAATCTTAGATCCCAAACCATACAAGCTATTGCCTATTGCCTATTGCTATCAGGGAGTTAATCAGTTGAATTAATCGCTGTTCCTCACTAGCCGGTAATGCAGGAGAAATGGGTAAATATAGTAGGGTTTGTATTAGTTCTTGAGCGTGTGGTAACGGGCTTCCTTCCGGTGTCCGAATGGCAATTAAGCTCGTATTTCCTTGAGTAGCATCAAAGCCAGAATCGCGCAGTGTTTTCATCCAAAGCTTAGGCGATGGAGTTTGAATCGGAACGACCCAAAACGAGTGTTGAGTAGCACGATATCCGGGCCAGATAACCGAACTATCGAGTTGACTTAAAAGCCTTTTTGCTCTAAGGATACGATCGCCATAACTCGGACAAGTTTGCAGCCGATGAGCCAAAAATTGCAATAACAGTTGAGGGGGTTTTTGCCTCAGTTGGGGGATGAGTTCTCCAGCTCTGAACCCTCTGGCGCTCGATCCGATCTCCCGATCTACATCTTTACCTAGGAGCTGTATCGATCGCACCAGAGCATTATACAGATAAGGGTCACAGATCGCTTTAATAGCTAAATATTTGATCAGGCGTTGTCTATACCAGCGATCGCCTTTGAGGGGATAGCGATCGCCAATTTCTCTCATTTTATTGGCCAGAGCGTAATCACGAACAATCGCCACACCACCCCCCAATGCCGTACAAGTCTTGATCGGGCCGAAACTAAATAAACTCACCTCTACTTGTTCATCCCCCAAGTAATAAGACTGAGCAAAAGCTTGGGCACAATCTTCTACCAAAATAATCTGATGTTGGCGACAGAGGTCAATATACGGCGCGAGAGGAATAATTGATCCAAACAAATGGGCCATGACAAATAGACGGGTCTGAGGCGAAATGAGGCGGCGGAAATGGTCTAAATTAGGAGCTAAGGTATCTAAGTCTAGATCGACAGGAATGGGAACCAGACCATGAAATTCAACAATCTCAACCATGTGGCGTACATTCACCCCACTCATGAGCACCCCGGTCCCTGGAGGAAAATCCAGTGCTTGCAAGAGCAAATCGAACGCTGTTCTAACGGAGAGGGTGACTTGAAGAGAACGGGAAGGGGGCCAATGGGAAGCGATCGCCCCTTCTAATTCTAATCTCGACTGTGAACCCCCAACGAATCCACCGATCAGATCTGGCCATTGCACATCCAATCCCAAGCGTGGATAGGTTTTCAAAGCTCAGTTCCTATCAACCAATAGGTCGTCATCATCCCTTTCCCCTTCACCTCAATTTCACCCCGCTTTTCAAATGAATAGCGATGTTTAAGCCGTTCATAGGCCGCTTCAGTCACCTGAATTTTACCCGGAATGCCCATAGATTCCATACGCGAAGCCACATTCACCGCATCTCCCCACAAATCATAAATAAACTTCGCCATCCCAATTACCCCAGCCACCACAGGACCTGTACTCATGCCAATTCGCAATTGAAGCGGTTGACCATTCGGTTGACGAAAGCGAGGAATTGCCCGTTGCATATCCAGCGCCATTTGGGCGATCGCCTCCGCATGATCCTCACGGGGCATCGGAATCCCACTGACCACCATATAAGAATCCCCAATCGTTTTAATCTTTTCCACTTGATGTTTTTTCGCCAATTTGTCAAATTGAGAAAAGATTTCATTGAGCAAATTGACCAACTCCGTTGCCGAAATTCCTGAAGACATGCGGGTAAAGCCCACGATATCAGCAAACAAAATGGTCACCTCATCAAAGCGATCGGCGATCAAATTTTTCTCTTCCTGTTTCAGCCGTTGGGCGATCGCCCCGGGCAATATATTTAAGAGCAAATCTTCCGACTTCTCCTGCTCTGCCCTTAAGGCGGCTTCCGCCTCCTTCCGCTTTGTAATATCCTCTACTGTTCCCTCACAAAACAATAAATTTCCTTGCTCATCGCGAACGGCTCTAGCCTTCTCAGAAGTCCAAATAATACTGCGATCCTGGCGATACACCTGAGAATCAAAATTAGAGACCCCATTTTCCCGCTCAATCAACCTCATAAACTCTTCTCGACGACCTGGATCGACATAAAGATGAGTCCCCACATTTCGCAAGCGCTCCATTAACTCCTCTGGAGACGAATAACCATACATCCGAGCCAAAGCTGGATTGGCACTCAAATAGCATCCATCTGGAGTCAGTTGAAAAATACCTTCGGCTGCATTCTCAAAAATACTTCGATATTTTTCTTCTGCCGCCCGCATAGCATCCACAACTCGCTTGCGTTCCGTGATATTCCGAGCTACCCAAATCACGCAATTATCTGGCATCGGAGAAACACTAGCAGCAAACCACACCTCATTTCCCTGCGTATCCTGAGATAGAAAATCCTGATTTTCCTCCACCATTCCTGGCATCAGACAAACGGGCAAAGAATACTCTAAGTTCATGGTTTGCCCCGTTTCCACAACCGCCTGAATTTGCCGGGCAAAAAGCTCTGCTTGTTCGGGAGGAAAAACATCATAAACCGTTTTTCCCACGCGATCGGTTGTGGGACTAAACAAGGTCTCCGAATTAGTCGAAACCACCTTCATAAACCGACCGTCAGCATCAAACACCGTAATAATATCTGTCATTGCCGCAAACAATGCCCGCAATTCTGCCTCAGACACCCGCAGTGCTGCTTCCACCCGTTCCCGTTCTGCCACCTCCACGGTTAACTGATCCACTGCCTGCTTTAACTCAACCGTTCTCTCCTCAACCCGCTGTTCTAACTCCTCATTCAGCCGTCGGAGTTGCTCCTCTGCTTGCTTGCGCTCGGTAATATCCTCAACTGTTCCCTCGTAATAGAGCAAATTACCCGCCTTATCCCGCACCGATCGCCCATTCTCGGAAATCCACGTTAATTTGCCATCCAACCGGCGAATCTGGGACTCAAACCCCACAATAGAATCGTACTGCTCTAGCAAATTAATAAATTCTTGTCGTCGTTGAGGATCGAGATAAAGCTGAGACTCAACATCAATAAGCATACTTTTCAAGTCTTCTGGGGAGCCATATCCATAAATTCGAGCTAAAGCCGGATTAGCACTTAAATAGCGCCCGTCGGGAGTCGTCTGAAAAATGCCCTCCACTGCATTTTCAAAAATCGTCCGATACTTATTTTCTGCTTCGCGTAGAGCTTCTTCTGCTTCTTTGCGTTCGGTAATATCAATTCCGACTGTAAAAGCCGCCTTATTCCTATCATATTTTTGGGCCACAATCAAGAATATTCGATGTTTTCCCTTAATACGCATCGCCACTTCCCGAAAGGCTTCCAGAGTATCACTGGCAAAGAAATCTTGCACAAATCGATCGAATCCATCACTACTCCCTAAAAAGCCCAAGGGTTTGCCAGCAAATTCTTCTGGGGGCAAATTAAAGATCTCTGCTAAATGACGATTAACTCCCAGGTAGCGCAGATCGTGACTAATCCAAGAGACCGTTCCTGGTACCGCTTCTAAAATGGCTTCTAATTGATCTTTAGCCGTGCGCAAGGCATGAAGGGCTTGATAGCGTTCAGCAATCTCTGCCACAAACTGATCGTTAGACTCCTTGAGCGCTGCCGTGCGAGCCTCTACCTCAGACTTAAGTTCAGCTTCTGTTTTTTCCCATCGGCTTTCCCAGTCAGCCTGAGTTGACCGCAGTTGATGTTGCAAGTTAATCACTTGCTGGCGCAGGCTGACTAATTCCTGTACCAATTCTTCTTTCGTTTTATCCTTGTCTCTCATCGGCTGGTGTTTCGGACTGAGTCCGACATGAACAGGTACCTGTAA
This sequence comes from Roseofilum sp. SBFL, assembly GCF_017746885.1. Classification (NCBI taxonomy): domain Bacteria; kingdom Bacillati; phylum Cyanobacteriota; class Cyanophyceae; order Desertifilales; family Desertifilaceae; genus Roseofilum; species Roseofilum sp. SBFL. The sequence continues at coordinate 27,816 of NZ_JAGHZH010000016.1, forward strand.
GGAACGGTGCATCATGTTTTTATGGTTGGTATGGTTGGCATCAGCGGCAAACTGTCTTGCTGCTTATCGCACCCTGTCACATCTGGAGTTTTAGCAATTAGATTTAGATGGAGAAACTTACTTGGCGAGGAAGTATCGTTACATCCGCTCAGATTAGGACTGAGATTTGTTCTAATATTGAGCTATGATAATAGATTTTATGATGGCTGAGGGTCATAGATCTCTAAGTCCATTTAAGTTTTAGTCAAAGATAAAAGATTGTTATTATCCTCTCTCCAAGGAGATTGCTAACGGAACCGGATCATCTGAAGAAGACAGTCGATCTATGTTGGAATGTCAAGGGTCATGATAGGATAAGCCTCTGATCGCCTAACTGTTCTATTGTGTCTTTCTAGAGGACTTAACGCCAAGGGACGATCTGCCAATTATGCTTGTTTGTTTTATGATTCAGGAGTTGATAATGAGCGATGGGCCGATTCCAGTAATTGTCAATGGTGCAGCCGGGAAAATGGGCCGAGAGGTCATTAAGGCTGTTTCCCAAGCTGAGGATATGAAGTTGATTGGGGGGGTGGATCTCAATCCGGATCATAAGGGCAAGGATGTAGGAGAAGTAGCTGGATGTGGCCCTCTAGAAGTCCCCGTTCTGAATCAGTTGGAGTCGATGCTAGCCTATGGGACTCAAGAGAGTCAGTTGGGGGTGATGGTAGATTTTACGCACCCGGATTCGGTCTATGAAAATGTCCGCAGTGCGATCGCCTACGGTATTCGTCCTGTGGTTGGGACAACCGGTCTGAGTCCCCAACAACTCCAAGAATTGGCAGAATTTGCCGATAAAGCCAGTACGGGGTGTTTAGTAATTCCGAATTTTTCTATTGGCATGGTTCTATTACAACAGGCGGCCATCCAAGCGTCAAAATATTTTGACCATGTAGAGATTATTGAACTCCATCATGACCAGAAAGCGGATGCTCCCAGTGGAACAGCGATAAAAACGGCCCAATTGTTAGGTGAGTTAGGTAAATCTTATAATCCTCCCAAGGTCAAGGAGAAGGAAAATATAGCGGGAGCGAGGGGAGGTTTAGCGGATGAGAATATTCGGATTCATAGCGTGCGCCTTCCAGGGTTAATTGCCCATCAGGAAGTCTTATTCGGTTCCCCTGGAGAATTATATACCTTACGCCACGATACCAGCGATCGCCTTTGCTATATGCCTGGCGTTCTGTTAGCTATTCGTAAAGTCTTAGAACTGAAAACTCTGGTCTATGGTCTGGAGAAGATTCTGTAATTTATAATTTATAGAGTTTAGTTTCTTTAACTGATGACATTACAGCTCGAAGCGCTGTAATTCTACAGCATCCCGGCCATCCACCTCTTTTAAGTAAACTTTCACCTTTTCTTCCCTAGAGGTGGGCAACTGTTTCCCCGCAAAATCGGGGTGAATAGGCAGTTCGCGATGGCCCCTATCCACCAACACCACCAACCAAATTTCTGCCGGTCTTCCATAATCACTGACTGCATTCAGAGCAGCTCGAATCGTTCGTCCTTTATAGATGACATCATCAACTAAAACGACGGTCTTCCCCGATAAATCTAAGGGAATTTCGGTTTTTGCCGGCGTTCTCACGCCAATTTGCTCCAAGTCATCCCGATAAAATGTCACATCTAATGCTCCCACCGCAATCGGAGTTTGTTCGAGCAACGTGATTTGTTCAGCAATTAAATGGGCCAAAGGAACTCCACGGGTATGGATACCCAATAGCACGATTTGGGATAATTCCCCTGATTTTTCAATAATTTGGGAAGCTAACCGAGTTAAGGTTCGACGAATTTCGTCAGCATCAAGAATTTCAACAATTTGAGTGGCCATAATTGCACTGAGATAGGGAGGACTTCGGACAAGTTTCGGGGAAGCTCTCTTTTGATTATCGTCGATTCACCGGAAAAAAGCGAGGGCGATCGACAGGGTAGCTCAGAAGAGGTCTAAGCCCCAATCCGAGAGGCGGAATCCCAGGCTAATCCCTAACCCTAACCAAATGAGAAAACAATGGCGAGTTAGGCTTAGGGCTTGGCTGATAGAAGTGGGGGTAATGGGGTGGATACGATCGCCTAAAAGGGGTTTGATTTTGATCGTTGTGCCGTAGCGATTGACCCCTCCTAATTGCACTCCTAAAATGGCTGCATAGACACATTCACTCCATCCAGAATTAGGGCTAGGGTCATGGACTGCATCCCGTTTGCACAGAACCCAAACTTTTTTTAATTGACCGGATAATAGACCCAGAGTAATCACTGTTAAGCGACAGGGAAGCCAAGTTAGTAAGTCTTCCAGCTTGGCACTAAACCAACCGATATATAAGTAGGGGGATTCTCGATAACCAATCATTGAATCTAAGGTACTGGCAGCCTTATAACACATCGCCAGAGGGAGTCCACCCAAACCAGGAATTAGACTGCCCAAAATAGCATAAAAGAGGGGCGCTGTCACACCATCAATGGCATTTTCAGCGATCGTTTCTAGGACGGCCCGAAGAATTTCTGGTTCATCGAGGGTTTGGGTATCTCGACCTACATACAAACTGAGCTTTTGGCGAGCGCTGGGGAGATCTCCAGCTTGTAGAGGATTGAGGACATCCAGGGCAGCATGGTGTAAACTTCTGCCCGCAAAACAACTGGCTAAAAGTATGCTTTCAATACCGATTCCTAGGAGAGGATGACCCTTGTTAGCCAGCCAGACGATTCTATCACTAACTAGGGCCGCCATGCCTATGAGGGTAAGCCCTAGGATAACTCCTGCCCACCGTTGGCTCTGGGGAGAGTGGAAAGATTTAAGGATAAACTCTGTGCCCTGAGCGATCAGTTTTCCCATGAGTTGAACGGGGTGAGGCCAATGCCAAGGATCGCCGATCGCAAAATCCAGAATTGAGGCGATCGCTAAAGAGATCTGGGGCCAGAAGAATACCATAAGTTTTTGCCCTAAACCACAAAATTACTGGCTTCCCCTTGGGAGGCTTGCCAACTACGAGCATCGAAGTAGAGATCTTCTAGGGAAATAGTATACAGGGATTCTTTAAGTTTTTGATGGAGGCGATTCCATAAACTATAGGTTACCCAGTCTTCTACTTGATTGCTATCGGGAGGACGATTGGCTAGAGAAGGTAAGCTTTCACCGACTGCTTCGAGGATTTGCCCCAGAGAAATATGGGCAGGTTGATGGGCTAAACCATAGCCTCCTTGTGCCCCTCGAACCGAATAAACTAAGCCTGCTTCTCGCAGTTGAATTAAGAGTTTTTCTAAATAGGCAGCCGAGATATCTTGACGAGTGGCGATCGCCTGCACAGATGACGGGCCATAGCCGGGTTGTAAGGTTAAATCTAACAGGGCCTTAACACTATAATGACCCCGGGTTGTCAACTTCATCTCTAGGGCAATCTATTAATGGGATGGGGTGACTTATGACCTTTATGGAAACCCTCACAATCGCTTACTTAGCATCCGGTTGTCTGAGGTCACGATTTTATTCTGACATGGGCCAACTTTTGTGCCAGGTGTTGTAATATATTGTTACTAGCCGTTGGAAAGAAAAACCTTTTTTTTTTCGGCAAATATCCGTTAAACTGAAAACAGTTCTAAATTGAGCCATTAAGTAATGAGTAAAGCAGAGAAAACAAAACCTCTAGTCGGTCAAGAGTTAGTTGACAAGGTTAAAGAGCTAGACCACCTGAGCAAAGAAGAGAAAGCGAAAGCATGTGGCTACTGTACCTTCACTAAAGGTGGAGTAGAACGGGTGAATATGATGAAATTCCTCAATGCATTGATCGATGCAGAAGGAATTGAGCTGGATGGGAAAAGCTCATCGAATGGACGAGGTGGACGCAGTGCCAGCTATCGGATTACGGTTCAATCGAATGGCAACTTACTCATTGGAGCAGCCTACACTAAGCAGATGAATCTGCAACAGGGTGATGAGTTTGAAATCTCTTTAGGTCGCAAACATATTCATCTGAAGCAAATCGGAGGTGAAGATAACGCCGAAGAATAAGTATTTGCTCTCTCTTTCGAGCAACCAGTGGGCAATCTAACCTCTCTGAATCCACGCCTGTGAATTCGGGTTCAGGGGAGAAATGCAGGAAGAAGACTCCAGAACAGAGTGAATCTGGAGACCGCCTCAAAAGAGTAAGGATTCTTAACCTGATTTCTCCCTAGGTCTGGGGTAAAATAAAAAGGGTTTTCAACGCATAAGTGCAATGAATGCAGATACATTTAATTTTGAGAGTCACTCCTCGACTTGTCCCATTTGTCATCAAGTCCAGGTCTTACCGTTGGGACAGTTGCAGAGTGGATTGTATATCTGTCCCTATTGTCATCAACGATTAGTGGTCAGCAAGAGTGGCCATTATGTCCGCGATCCATTCAAGTTGAAACCCTTCATTTCCAGTCAATTATTGCGCCGCCAAAGTCATCCCCTAGCGAGGGTGATGAGAGATTTTGGTAGTGCTAAACCCCCCTGTTGGATCGCGGTTATGGCTAGCATTGTACTGTTTAGTTTTGCCTTAGCTGCCACTGAACGGTTAAAAGAGTTAGACAATCCTATGCCCCATTGGATGCAACAAGGCAGTCAAATTATGCGATCGCTACATCCACAACTAGAACTCGAACCCTAACCCAAAAAAGCTGAAGATTTGGTAACTAATGTCCAACCTTCTGCTGATCCTAAGCGTTGGACTCCCTGGGGAAAACGAGCTTCGAGTTCCTCTAATCCTGCTTCGTCTAAAAGGAGATAGGGTTGGGGGTATTGAGACCAAGTGTGGAGAATTTGCTCAAAATTGGCGGGAATGAGGCGGCGATCGCTGTAAAAATCTAGAGAAGGACGACCATGGGGATAATTGGTCATAATCGGTTGTTGCACCGGAGTATAGGCAATCAGCACTTCAGCCACGGGTTTAACAGCAAATCCTTCTTCAAGTTCCCAAACCCAAATTGGAGAAGCCATCAATAGAATCAACGACACATACAATCCCCATCCTAAAATACCAATAAACTGATAATCACCCTGTTGAAATAAAAGGCTAGCGACGGTCAAAGTAAGGGCAATGGACCCAAAGAGCGCAGGAATTATCCAACTAGAAACCGGTTGAGCGATCATCACATATAGGGTAGCACCCCAAGAGGCGATCGCTAATCCCCAAAAACTTCCAGTTAAGCTTTTGATCAACCTCGATTTCAATCGCGGAACGCCTTGGGAATAGGCCCGCCAAAATTCTGTCAGTTGCGCACCTCCAGCTAATGCTAAGGCGGGATATAAAGGCAGAACATACCAAGGTAATTTGGTACTCATGATAGAAATCGCTGTAAAATAAACCCCTCCCCAGACTAAAACCAATTTTCCCCAACTCAGACTCCGGTGTTGCCAAGCTAATCCTAAACCGGGAATAACCATCAACAACCATGGAAGGGATAATTTCAGAATTTCTAGCAGATAATACCATGGGGGGCCAGAACGATTTTCTACAGACTGCCAAATGCGACTAAACGATTGATGCACTAATCCGGTTTCTAAAAACGGGTCTCCATAATGGAACAGTTGTAGACCGTACCAGAGTGCAACTGGAATGAGACCTAAGATGATCCCAGTCCAAAGATAAACGGACTTGAGTAGACGGGGAGTATCCCAAGCTAAAAACAGGAGTGCGATCGCCCCCAATAACAGTGCTAAAATACTTTTTGTCAGCGCAATTAGACCCAATCCTAACCCCAAACCGAGACTATCGCGAACATTACGCCGTCCCTTCACAGCAAATAGCATCATCAACAGCAAAAAACATAAAACTGGCCCATCTAGCATCGCTAACCGGCCGTGGCGAACCACAGGTAATAAGGTTAAATAAATTAAGGTAGAAAAAATAACTGGCAGTCGTTGTCGAAACACTTCCAAACCTAAGCTATAAAAAATAGGAACAGAGGTAGCGGTAAGCAACGCAGAAGGAAAACGAGTCGCCCATTCATTGACCCCCACCAATTGATACATCAGAGCAATTAACCAATGCACTAGGGGGGGTTTATTAAAATAGGGTAATCCGGATAACGTGGGAAACAACCAACCTTGCCAACTAGAAGAGAGGCTAATATTGCGGGCAACTTGGGCAATGGTTCCTTCATCCCAATCTCTTAAGGCCACTCCTCCTAGATTAATCAAAAATAGTACCAGAGCTGCTACCAGGAATCCCAACGCCCAGAATCGATCTATGCGGCGATCAACTCTCAGCAAACGGTTAGGTGAGCAAAGAGACCAAAAATTACGGTACATGGAAGATTACAGCGCTTCGCGCTAGGCAAAAGATAATCCAAGAAAAACGGGTTTTACCCTTATTACAGTTGATAGTCAAGTATGGGCTATCAACTGCTATAGTATACGTCTTCAGTAGAAAGATTTTCTGTTGGGCAACCAAACAGCCCACTCATTCCCTAATTCTCTAAATTGGAGGCTCAGTTAATGGTTAAACAAGTGCATCGAGTAGAGCGTCATTCAGGAGGTCGAGGGGCAAAAATTGCAGCTACTGCGATTATTTGGCCCTGTGCGGTAGTCATGTTAGCTCTTTGTATTCCGATTGTAAAAGTGGTGAAGAGTGAGTTTGTGCCCTTAGCGATTATTTTAGGAGCGAGTGGCAGTACCGCGTTAGTTTGGTTTAGTCCAGCGATCTCCTCTGGAAAACAGGAAAATGACTGGGATGGATCGTCTGAAATTATCGATCCTCAACAGACAACCTTAGTAAAAACTGTGGATTCTGAGGCTATCAATTCCCACCATTGGAGTAATGTATCGGAATCCAATCAGGAAAGTATTACCCCCATTTTGCCCCTGTGGTAGTTGATATAGCAGTGAACTCTTAAGTTAGGATGGTTAGGTTATGGTTTCAGGCAATAGGTACTCTAGCAATAGGCAATAGAAAGCATACTAACTCTCCTCTTCCCTATCTCCCTATCTCTTACAAACTGATTGGATAAACTCAGCAGCAGTCATTTTTAATCCCCATGTTTTGCCGTATATTTGACCATAACCGATCGCAGTATGGGGCGATCGCCATAACTGCCAGTGATCTACTCCTGGATCGGCATAAAATCCCCCATCTCCTAAACCCAAAAGACTAGAACTACAATGGGTAAAATAATCATGACTGAGGCGATAAATAGGAAAGTCTCCCATTAACACGACTCCCCAGGCATCTAGAGCAATTAAGGACTGAATATTGCCCCCTGCTTGATGCCAGAGCCAACAAGCGGCGATCGCCCCTACTCCTCCAGCGCTATAGCTAATTACCGTGATTTTATTCTCACAGCCTCTGGGATCTCCGAAGGCTTCCACCCACTCCTTAAACAAGCTCCTTCCATCGAGCGGACACCCCGTGGATCGGATACTTGGAGCAGGCAGATCCACCACTTCCAGAAACTCATCAGTTAAGGAAGGAGGATGAAATCCTGGACAAATCGCGATCGCCACAACTTCAAGATTCTGAGGTGGATTTTCGGCGCTCCATTCGATTCGGAGGCATAATCTGGGGACGAGGTGAGCCAGAACCCGACAAAATCGGTTTAGGAGTACCGACGCTTCGGTGCTTAAACTGACCGCCTATTCTGGGGCGACCCGTAGCGCGAGGCGATCGCGGTTTTGTCGATCTAGGCAGTGGTCCTATACATAATGCCTCTTGAATGACCAAATCCGTTCCTTCTCGGGTGACATGGAATTCCCAAAAATGATGAAGTATTCTACCCATCAAAGCTCCCTTGAGCGTGAGCTTAAACGATCGCGGTTTTTCCCCTTTTTTGCGTGGAGCTTGATTGATCTTAATCTTCACCTCTCCTGTTTGTAGAGAATGAAACACCACTTCTCCCCGAATTGAGAAATAATTATCACCCATCAATGGATGCAGATTTTGTCCAGAAAGTTCAGGTGAATCGAGGGTTTCTGGTTCCCAAACCCCCAATATTTGCGTATGTAAATTGTCCTCTTTTTCTCGGGTGCGCGGATAAACAACCCAGAGATGCTCGACATCCAAATCTAAATGTTTTTTGATCAAACTCATCATTCTTCCGAGCAAAACCGCATCAATTTCTGTACCATCTGAAGTGACAAGGGTGCCTTGAGTTAAGCGATCTCCGGCATAATACCGGCCTCGAATTAAACCGATCGCTCGGTACTGTAAGGGTTCAGAGGGAGCGGGAATGGGTTGACATTGCTGCTCTGAAGATAAGGAAGAAGATGCCAGGATAGAAGAAAACATGCTTGATGAATGGCGAGGGCTAGATAGGAGATAGGTGCTTGAACGAAGAACCCTGGCATAAAGCCTTAGGGTTATTTCTACGGAAAAGCTTATTATAACAAGGGTTTGATTTCCCATTCTTCTATGCAAGTGGCTACACCGTAAATCCGTACTCTTTTGAATAGGTTTTGAAGGGGTAAAATCTAACTTGGCCTTTTGTCTTTTGCCTCTTGCCTCTTGCCTTGTCCCGATTCCCTTACAATGGCTAGAAGCGTTCAAGGGATTTGGTGTGACGATTAAGCGTAAGAGTTGGGTTCTCAATGCCATTTTGATTTTAGCTGTGGTTGCCCTGTTGGGGGTTTCCACCATCCCTCCCCTCACTGAAGCCTTTCGTGCTTCCACTGCGGCAACATCCAACGCTTCTCCAACTCCAGTAGTGGAGTCTCGACAAGCGAAATTAGAAGCTCAGGAACGGGGATATGAGTTGGTTTTGGAGCGAGAACCGGAAAACCAAAGTGTGTTGAGGGGATTATTGGATGTACGGTTAGAATTACGGAATATTGCAGGCGCGATCGCCCCTTTAGAACGGTTAGTCGAACTCAACCCCCAAGATGTCCAGTATCAAGTCCTCTTGGCTGAAACTAAGAACTATACTGGAGACCCCGACAGCGCTGCTGATATCTATCGCCAAGTGTTAACCCAAAACCCTGGAGAAATGACCGTCTTACAAGGGTTGGTTGACCTTCAACTCCAACAAAACAATCCCCAAGCGGCGATCGGGGTATTAGAAGAAACGCTCACAAAAGCCCCCCAAACCAATGAAATTAAGCCTGGAACCATCGATACTGCCTCCGTTAAACTCCTATTAGGGCGCGTGTATGCCGACTTAGAACGGTATGAAGAGGCGATCGCCGTCTACGATCGAGCCATAGAAGACAATGAAACGGACTTTCGTCCTCTGCTGGGAAAAGCGATCGTTCTCCAACGCCAAGGTAAACCAGACGAAGCCAAACCCCTCTTCACCAGCGCCACCATCCTTGCCCCCTCCGAATACAAAGATGAAATCGATCGCCTCATGAACGAAGGATAGGGGGATTGCCCATGACCTATTCCCTATTACCAGCGCGTAGCGCTACAATAGGAGATTGCAGCAAAAGAACAAGAGGTTCCCTATGTCCCGTACCTGTCAACTCACCCGCAAAAAAGCCAACAACGGCTTTGCCATCTCCCACTCCCACAGACGAACCAAAAAACGCCAAGAAGTCAACCTTCAGACTAAGCGCGTCTGGTGGTCTGAAGGCAACCGCTGGGTTAAACTTAAACTGTCCACCAAAGCCATCAAAACCTTAGAAACCAAAGGCATTCAAGCTATGGCCAAAGAAGCTGGAATTAATCTCAACCACTATTAATCTCCGTAACCCATAGGGGTTTGGCCTCCCAACCCCCTCCTCTACACCTAAGCAAATATCCCCTCAGCCAACTCGAAGGATATCCCCAGCCTACCCCAACCGTCTTTACACGGATCGCATTTATAAAGCCCCTGCAAAGGTCATGTAAAATCACGGTTGATGATAAAGAAGAAATTTTGTTAAGACAGAAGGGAATACTATCTAAAACAGGGCCAGACTCATATGGAATCTAGGTCACTGGTTGCGATCGCTCATAGCAAGTGAAACCAAGCAATTTCAACAGGCTTGGACATTGCTTCACCTATGGTCAGAATTGCGATCGCTCAGTCGGATTCCATAACGTTTAGGGATGACCCTTTAATAGGGTGTATCTAGGTTTATTCTCCCTCTTGCATCTATCCCCTTCCACGTCTAGGACAGCTTCTATGTCTATCCAACGCCTACTCAGACAGCTCCGGAACAGTTTCCTTAACCTAGGGAAAACTCTAACGCGATCGCTCTCCCATTTTATCCAACGAGGATTGCGCTCACTCTTCCAGATCAGTCGTCAGCGACAAGCCGGGTTTGTTCTTCCCACCGTCACCATGGTGATCCTCGTCGTCTCGCTACTCAGCCTAGCCATGTTGCTTCGCTCCACAGACCGCGCCAAAAACGCCCACAACTTCCGGGTCAATGAAGCAACCTTAAACGCCACAGCCCCAGCATTGGATAGAGCAAAAGCCAAGATCGCCGCTATTTTTGAAGACCCTAACATTCCCAGAGGAACTCCATCCGACACCGCATTTATGGGTGCATTTGGAGATCTAGGCAGTGGAATTGAAAACTATACCTTTGGGGATGAAGTCCCCCTAAAATTAGTCTTTGATATTGATGGGGATAGCAACACAGGAGAAGAAGATAGTGGTGCCACTAAAAATACCAAGAATGATGAAACCGTAAACACCGCCTGGAAATTCCCAGTTGATACCGACAATAACGGGAAATTTGATAGTTATACCCTCTATACCATTCTCTTCCGCAACCCCACCACTTCAGGTGGCGAATTCACCCGTGCCCGAAACCCCCTAGAAGCCCGAAACCTACCAATGGAAGGGGCTAGTGGCTCCGCATGTGCCAACAACACAGGAGGAGGAGCCAGTTTAGTCGGTGACTCCGACTGGTTTCAGTTGCCCAATGAGCAAAAACTGAAAAAAGCATTCTTTGTTTATGCAGCCACCGTACCCATTGGCCCAAATACGAGTGGCGCTCTGCCCACTGGTCTAGATGCCAATCAATATGAGTTATATCCAGGAGGAACCAAAGGATTTTCGGCCCTGGAATATCAACAAGACTGGAGTCGAATTCCCCTAGCCAATAATGCCGTAGTTTACCAAGATGACCTCCTCACCTTTGCCGGTAGCAATCAGTTCTTCAATGGCCGCATTATAACCAACGCTAACCTTATGGTAGGCAAAGGGAAAAACGTCAGGAGCTTCACAACCAAATTTTTCCTAGTTAGTAGTAAATCCTCCTGTTTTTACGATCCAGAAAGCAGCAAAATCCTTGTAGGCGGAAATGTTGGGAATAACCGTTATGACGATTTTGCCTTTGCCAATGGCACCGTCCATGTAGATGAACTTCATCTATTTCAGGGAGAAGGAAACGATCCTACATTCAACACTAACTTTGGGAAAGTAGACAGCGTTACCACTACAACCGTAAGTGCAAAAGAATCTCTATACAATAACAATGCTTACAATCAACGAATTTCCTATTTAGTCAATGCTGCTTTTTGGTTAGGGATAGGTGCTTATCCCAATGAACTTCTCGCTGGGAGACCTCCAGCCAACGTGTCCGAGCAAGAAGCAAAAGATTACTATACCAAATACTTCAAACAACTCACTCGCCAAATCCCCTACATCGAAGTTGAGCCTGGCGATAATGCCCTATTTATTCCCACAATAACAACGGGAACCGGGATAGCAGCCAATGGGTTTTTAGTATCAGTTGACTCAGAAGCCAAAGCAAAAGACTTCTTTAAGCTCTCTCACGGTTCCGAGACAGCAGATCAGACTGGACTAGATCCCCTGCGCCCCCCCCATCAATGGATGTTCCCCGTCGATCCAGGCAATAATGCGACAACCTACATGCAATCGAAAACCAGTAGTGCCAACAAGCTAGAGTTGGCACTAACCCGAATTCCAGCGACGAATCCAGAAGAACTTGATGGTAAAGAAGAGCGGATTGGAGATAGAGTTTTAGTCGGTAATAACCTACCAGAAACCATCTACATTGATGATAGCAGTATAGAAGCTGAATCAAGATTGCTCTCAGGGATACAAACACAGCAACAGGTTACCGGAGTAAAGTGGCGACAATCCGGTTCAGCCACAGACTCAACAGTCGATCGCACCCGACAGTCTCAAGTCGTTAGTTTACCCAACTTAGGCGACCTATCGCGAGGTGGACAATGGGAAATTGATGCAGCAACAGCTCCTAAAGATAAGTTTGATAATGTCGGTGGCTTGAGACTTGTCACGGGTGCAGGGATTTACTTACCTGGAGCGAATACAACAAGAACTCAACCCACTCTAGACGAAACAGGTGATGATAAAAATGATAAAAATATCATCATCTGGCCCGATTATTATCCCGTGGCTCAGAAGCATCCTGAAGTGGTGTTCGATCAGGATAATAACCCAACAACTGAACCGGTATCAGTAGACTCAGCCGCTAACACAACTCGTCCTTATCTGAGGATGCGAGCAACTGTTGTTTATCACCATACTGAACCGTCAAAACCCTTTGCTGAGAATGGTTATAAAGATGGCGATCAAACTCACCAGAGACCTATCGCTTGTATCGCGAACTATTACGATCCCACAGATACCAATAGCGATACCACTAACTCTAATAATGGCAAGGTCTACTCTTGGAGAAACACTTCAGAAGGAACCTATACCAATATGTTGAAGTATCAGGCTGCCCTTCGCTATCCTGAAGTCATTCACGATCACCCTACAGCAGATCTGGTGGGAGACCGACGAGTGAATCCCTTACTGGCTTCTGCATTAAACAAAAGTTCCGTTACCGATCGCACTATTGCCGAACAAAGCGCAGTTGAAGCCGCAATTTGTGCTTTAGATATTCTCAATGGGAGTGCAACAGCCAGTAGCACAATTGATGACAATGCCATTAAAGAAGTAGCCTTCCTTGATGCAAGGCAGATTAAAGCGAATGATGTCCATAGCTTACAAGTAACCGGTGGAGCGGGTGGCACCTATACATTAACAAATGGAATGCCCGATCCAGCATTTGAAGTGGGAGATCTGGTGACCATTGAAGAATACCAACGCACTCCTACAACAACCCCTCCAGTAGATAAGAATATTCCCAAGATTGTTCGCGGACAAATTACCGCCATAAGTGGTAATAACATTACAGTGTCTACCACTATTAATGGATCGGTTTATGCCGCTTCTGATCCTTCAATTAGTTCAGATGGAACCGGATGGATTACTGAAAGCTTAAGTAGTCGCTACGATCTCCCCATCGAAGAACGGTATCCCCTAGAAATTCGCGCCACCCAAATCGATCTCGAGAAGCTCAAACAGAAAACCATTGGCACTTCAACAGATCCTCAAGAATATCTTATACCCAACAGTGGAATTATCTACGCAACTCGCGAAGATTCACTTCCCGATCAAACCGTTTGGGTTGAGAATGGAAGAACTACCTTCAAACGTACAGGTGACGCAGAAGCCGATCTACCCCAAAGTAGTACTGACTTCAAACTCGATCCCACTCGTCGCCCGAATGCCATTCTCCTGATCAACGGAGAAAAACTAAACCGAGGAACGACCAATGATTACCGTCCAGAAGAAAAAGGGTTCATCCTAGCAACCGATCTACCCGTTTATATACAAGGGGACTTTAACAGACATCTTTCAGGTGCTGACGAAGTTGAAGAATTCACTCAGAAGTTGAATAAAACGACTTATGCTAACTTCTACACTCGCTCAACCCTTGACTCCAAATTTGCCTGTCGTAAAGGACAACCCGGTTGTAATGGAGATGGAGATACTTGGCGTAGTGCCACTGTTTTCGCCGATGCTTTAACCCTCCTATCCGATGATTTTAAATTCGGATATCGCAGCGATGGTAACTATGACCTTAACAATAACCAAGGTGATGCTCGCTCCATCACCAAGCGTCGGCACAATGGCTTCTACACCAATGACTTTGCAGCCAGTCTTAACTTTACCGATGCCGAGTATAAAGCAAAAGGACCTGGAGACACCCCCAGCTCCTACTTCACTAACTTTGTTACCCCAGTTCAGCGTCGGGTAAACTTTCCAGAATACGTGATGGAAATCTGCGAAAAACTTCCGATCTCCGAGTGCGAACCCAAAGATTGGCATATCATTGGTATAGATTTGAATGGCAATGGCAATACCAATGATACGTTTGACGAGTCTAATATTTCCATCGATTTCAATGGAGATGGCGATACTGCCGATACGTTTAACCGGACGATTACAATTGACTTAAATGGAGATGGAGATACTGCTGACTCTTTTAGTGAGAATAGCGTTGATATAGATTTCAATGGAGATGGAGATACTGCTGACTCTGTTGATGAATCCAGTCTTGCTATAGACTTAAATGGAGATGGAGATACTGATGATTCTTTTGAGTATTCCGGTATTGACCTCAATGGAGATGGAGATACTACTGACTCTGTAAGTGAATCTGATATTGTTCTTGACTTAAATGGAGATGGGGATACTAGCGATAGTATTGCAGAAACAGCAATTGAAATCCGCCTTAGAGAATCAGGTCTAACTCTCGATCTCAATGGCGATGGGGATACCACAGACACGGGTATTCCTGAAAAAGAGGTAAGACTGGGTAGCTCTGACTGGGTTTTACAGGGAATGCCACGTCCTTTACTCACCACAGCTCAAGACAATCTAGACAACAAATTTGCTGCTTTCCCTCGCCGTGTTGCATTTTTGCGAGATCAAAACTACAAGTTAGTCTTAGAAGCAACCAATAACACTCCTATTGCTTTAGGAATTAAGACGGATAAAGTTACCTACTTACCCTATGTGGATAATCAGCCTCTAAGTAGCGTTGACTTTGGTAGCAACGTTCGATTATTCCCAGATACAAAACTCAATAGAACCGTATCTGTTTTGGAAGCAAGCAAAAAGCTCACTCCTAACAATTTACTCTTAGACTTAAACAGTATTGCTGGTCAAGTCGATCGGGATATTACCAACCAAGATAACACCCTGTGGTTTAGGACAACAACAACTCCTACTGATCCTACAGACACCACTGGATGGAGATATCACAGTCAGCGGTTTTTATCTTATCTGAACGATGACCTGACTACTGATCCAACAGTGCAACCCCTATTAATTCCTATCCTGCAAATCCATGCAACAGATTCAGCTCCTGGAACAACCAGTGGTGATGCTGGGAGACCAATGGAGGTTGATGGCAGCATTGCTGCTAATGGGACTTTTACGATTGATAAAAACTCCAATAACGACAGCCTTGATACAGATTGGGTACAACATGCCAAGACCGGTGGAACAACTTTTAATCTGGTCTTTGTGTCAGGAGATACTGCTGGACGACCGGACGAGTTAAACCGAAGCTTAGGTAACTTCCCTCGATTTTTAGAAGACTGGAATGGGGTTAATGTCAACATTACCGGTTCGTTTATTCAAAAAGGACGGAGTGTCTATGCCACAGGTCCGACAGATTCAGTTCTGAACTCTAAGTCAACTGTGACCAAGGGAATATATGGCGAACAAATTGGTCTATTTGGTGAAGATCAGTTCTATGCTACGGGTAACGCAAATGGGATTCTGCCCTTCTATAATGCACCCGGTCGCCCTTGGGGGTTTGATGTGGGGCTGTTAACCCAAGCGCCTGACTTGTTTGCCCAACGATTTGCCATCAAAGATGATACTCCTCCCAATGAATTCTATCGAGAAGTGAGGCGAGATGATCAATGGGTGGAAACCTTGCTCTGTGCTGGTCAACCGGACAAGCGCCTCGATCTGGCAGATTCAACTAAAACCGTTGCACAACAAGGTGGGTATGACAACGCTGGAGATCCGTATGATAAAGATGTCAAGATTGCTAACAACGCTAGTGTCTCCTATCAATACGCTATCTCTAAAGATCAACGCCCTAGTACATGTCAATAGTTCACTCACCCTAATCCTTACAAGGCAAACCTATGAAACCCATATTCCGAGAACCGAAGAATCATTCCTTCCCACCTAAAGGTGAGTCTGGCTTTACCTTGATTGAATCGCTCGTAGCAGTGGTTATCCTGACGATTATGTTGGTGGGGATAGCGCCAGTGATTGTGCTGGCAACCGCTACCCGCATTCAAGCTCGGCGGGTGGAGCTGGCAACGCAAGCCGCTCGATTCTACATCGATGGAGTCCGAGCAGGCAGTTTACCGGCTCCTAATTCCGTGGTTGAACTGAAAGAAAAAGTCGATCCAGCAACTCGGAAATTTATATCTAAACGGGAAGATTTTGCGAAAACAGTTGCGCCTGCACAATCTTCTTTGCCCGCCACTTGTCCTCCAGCTAGTCCCAATGACTACGAGAAGGGGGGGTATTGTAAAAATCAAACCCTTGCTAGTGCAAAAGAAGCTTCAGCAACAGATGTCAGTTTATATTGCTTTGATGGAGATGATCAGTCAGGATGTCAAGCAAGTAGTCCCAATGATTTTATTGTCCAAGCTTATCGTAGCGTGACGGATAAGACTAAAGCTACAGCCCAAGCTACAGCCCAAGGGCAACTCGATCAAGGTTATTTGTTGGGGATTCGGGTTTACCGCGCGGATGCCTTCAAGGATACAGGCACACTGTTAACCCTGCACGCTGATGGTGTCCAACAACGCTCTTCTGGAGCAACCTTAAATGTGAAAGCCCCCTTATTGGAGATGACGACAGAAATCCAAGGAAAGAATGATAATATCACTAACTTTAATAATCGCTTTAAAGGAGGTTAATAATATCAAGTAGGGGCGAAAATTTTTTCGCCCCTACCAGATGCAATAGCAAGGGTTAAATAGGTTTAGGGGTAATATTGATGTTTATGTTACTGAAGGCTTTCTTAAAAAGCTACCATAAGAGACAAAAAAACCAGGGATTTACATTGATTGAATTGTTGGTGGCTTTAGTGGTTGCCTCGATTATAATTAGTAGCCTGCTAGGCTTTATGGTGGATATCCTAAGAAAAGACCGCAATGAACAAGTGCAATCGGCAACTCAGCAGGATATTCAAGCAGCAGCCGATTATATCCGCCGAGATTTGGAGACGGCGGTGTATATCTATGATGGAGAGGGACTAAGGGCGATTTCTGGTAATTATAGTACAACAGAATGTAGTAGTCCGGTGTCTCCAGGTTCCTATACCCCTCCAGCAAGTTGTAGCCAAATTCCAGTTATGGACAGTGCAAGTGGAGAAGGAATTCCTGTATTGGCATTTTGGAAACGCAAGTTTTTAGATAAAGATTTGAACGTTAAGCCTAGGTCAGGCGATACAACAGTTGGATGCTTGGTGAAGTTGCCTGTTAGTGGTAATCCCTGTAATGACCAAGATTATCAAGTGTATGCTTTAGTGGTTTATTATCTTACCAATGCTAATAGTGGCACTTGGTCAAATGCAATGCAGATTAGGCGAGTTGAAATTCAGGATGGGATTGTGGATACGGGTAACAATCCTCAAGATAATACGATTAGTGGGGTCAAATACGATCTCGATCCTAGTGATGGGTATGCCAATTTTGACCTGTCGATATCGGGGGATAGCGTGCAAGAGAAGATGAATAAATGGCAGAAAGCATCTAAAGCCTATAATTTGAGTGAAACACCTATACAAGTATTAGTCGATAATATTGATCATACTGCATTAAGCGATCTGGCTTCGGGTCAATCTTTTCCGAATGCAGTCAATTGTCAGGATGCTTTCCCCAATAAAGATACTCCTAGTCCAGCTCCTACAGGTACTGATGAACCTTGGCAAAGTCCGAATTATGGAGCGAGTGGTTTTCCGGCTGCATTTAATGCGTTTAAGACAGATAGCTTTTTTACTTGTGTCGATTCGGAGGCGGGGGTGGCTCAGGTTTATATTCGCGGGAATGCTTTAGCGAGGATTAATCCAGCGAATCCTGATAAATACGATCCTGATAATAATCGGACAGCACTCTTTTTCCCCACAACAAGTATTCAGACAAAAATTAGGGGAAGAGTTCAGTAAGTTACGGGTTATTAAAGAATTTTAAGGGGAAGGGATATGAAGAGCAACATTCTACAAAATCAACGAAACTGGAGATCCTTCAGCAGGGCGACAAATGCCTTTAGAGATGAAGAAGGGTTTACGTTAATTGAGTTGATGGTTGTGGTAGCCATAATGGGAATTTTAAGTGCTATTGCAGCACCCAGTTGGCTGGGTTTTTTGCAACAACAACGGGTGAGTGCAGTCAATGATGATGTATCTTTGGCGCTCCAGGAAGCCCAACAGAAGGCCAGAAGTACCAAACTTGCCCAGAGTGTGACGGTGCGGGTGACGAATGAGGGTATTCCCCAAGTTGCTATTCATCCAAAGACGGTTGGTGTGGACACGTTGGATAATGGCAATATTTGGGAAAATTTGGGGTCAGATCGGGGAGTTTCTGGAGACCAGGTGATTTTATTTACGAATCTTTTGGTTAACGATCCGGCTAATAACAAAAATAATAAGAATAAGCTCGATGACAGCATAGCTCAAGATACTTATCCTCAACCCAAGGGGAATCAAGGCCCAGTTACAATTATTTTTGACCGAGAGGGGAACTTAGATCCTTTAACTGCTCCTAAGCTAACGATTGGTTCTCCTCCTAATCAGGAAGATAAAGGGTTAATTATTGGTGTGGCTGCTCCTCGTGGGAGTAATCCAGCACTGCCTGTGGATAATACGCGACGCTGTATAATTGTGAGAACGTTGTTAGGATCGATGAAACTGGAGTCTGGCAACAATTGTCAGCCTTGGCAAAGTTGATTGAGGTAAAAATTAGTTTGTTTATTACGGGGGCAAATGCTGAACTATCGGGGAAGAGAAGGGGGCTTTACCCTAACTGAGTTGTTGGGGGTTATTGCCCTGATGGGTATTTTAATAGTTATTGCTCTGCCTGGTTATCTTGGGTTTTTGCGGCGGCAAGAGTTGAAGTTAGGAAGGGAAGAGCTTCACCTCGCCCTCAGAGAGGCTCAGAGCAATGCTAAACGGGATAAATCGGTTTGGCAAGCCAGTTTTCGGAATAACCCCCATCCGCAATATGTAGTGCATAAAGAGTTACCGAGTGGCTCCGATTTGACGGGTTTAAATTGGCAAAATTTAAATAGCAATATCCTGATTATTGATGGGGCAAATCAAAATGAAACTACATTCTATCAGTACACTCGTGGAGTCAATCAGGGGATTTGGCGGAAACAGTTTAATCATCATGGTCATCCCAATGGGCAGTTAGGTAGAATTACTGTTGGGTTGAAAGATAGCGACCCACAGGATGATAATCGGCCTTTACGGTGTGTGATTGTATCTACGTTGTTGGGAGGGATGCGAACGTCCAGTGAACAACCAACCCAGCAGAATGGGAAATATTGTTATTAGCCAAAAATAGTCTTGAGCTACAAGGGTTCCAGCTCGTAAGCTTCTATTCCTATGTGGGGTTGTGCGATCATAATTTTTTCCAGAATTGGAATTTTGTGTAAATGGGCATACATTTTCTAAATGCTTCTGGTAATCTGGGACGGTACATTTCACAGGCATGGTAAGAAAACTATGGCGACAATCGCTTGTGAGTATAAGCCAGGCTTAGAAGGCATTCCCGCTAGTCAATCAAGCATTAGCTATGTTGATGGGGAAAAAGGGCTTTTGGAATATCGAGGTATTTCCATTACCGAACTAGCCGAGAAAAGCAACTTTATCGAAACGGCCTATCTCCTAATCTGGGGAAAACTACCCACCAAAGATGAATTGGCAGAGTTTGAAGCTGAAATTCGTCATCATCGACGCATTAAATATCGGATTCGGGATATGATGAAGTGCTTTCCCGAAACGGGACATCCGATGGATGCTCTGCAAGCTTCAGCAGCAGCATTAGGCTTATTTTATTCCCGTCGTGCTTTGGATGACCCTAAATATATCCGGGATGCGGTGATTCGCTTAATTGCGAAAGTCCCGACTATGGTAGCGGCATTTAAGTTGATGCGTAAGGGTCACGATCCGATTCAACCGCGTGATGATTTTGATTATGCGACCAACTTCTTATATATGTTGACGGAAGAGGTGCCCGATCCGATCGCCGCCAGGGTATTTGATGCCAGTATGATCCTTCATGCGGAACATACGATGAATGCCTCAACATTTTCAGCGCGAGTCACTGCTTCGACGCTCACCGATCCCTATGCGGTGGTTGCTTCGGCAGTCGGAACTTTGGCTGGACCGCTCCATGGGGGAGCAAATGAGGAAGTCTTGGTCATGTTGGAGGAGATCGGGACAGTGGAAAATGTAGTGCCTTACATTGAAGACTGTATTACCAACAAGAAAAAAATCATGGGCTTTGGACACCGCGTTTATAAAGTCAAAGACCCCAGAGCCAATATTTTGCAAGATGCAGCCCAGCAGCTATTTAAGCAAAGAGGTCGCGATCGCTATTACGATATCGCTGTTGAAGTGGAAAAAGTCGTAGAAGATAAATTAGCCCATAAAGGCATTTATGCCAATGTAGACTTCTATTCCGGACTAGTGTATCGCAAACTGGGTATCCCTACCGATCTATTCACCCCCATTTTTGCCATGGCGCGGGTGGCGGGTTGGTTGGCTCATTGGAAAGAACAATTGGGAGAAAACCGGATTTTCCGACCCACACAAGTCTATGTGGGGAATCACGAGACTCAGTTTATGCCCATAGATCAACGGTAATTTACAGGGTAATCCAGTCATTGGACGTTCTTTCTATCCTCTCTATCGGCGCGGGTTGACTTGGATCTGGCCTTTCCAGATTCGGCGGGTTAACCCGATTTTTGTGTCATAGCACTACAGGCTGGGGAATAGGGGCTTAGAGAATAGGGCATAGGAAAAACTGAGTGTATCCATTACCAATTACCAATGACCTATTACCAGGGCGTAGCGCTATATGTCATAATATTTAACAGAAATTTTAAGATTTCGATAAAAACTCCCAAAGTTCTTGTAGGGCAATGAGTACCGGATCGTCTGAGACCCCAGAAACATCTAAGTCAACTCCAGAGACGGCAAGCGATCGCTATGAGTGTCGAGCGTGTGGCTATGTCTATGAGCCAAGCAAAGGGGATGGAAAACGCCAAGTTCCCCCAGGAACCCCTTTTGAGGAATTACCTGAAGGCTGGCGCTGTCCCATTTGTGGGGCGCAACGCCGTAAGTTTGAAAACATCGGTGCAGGCGTTGGAACATCAGGCTTTGCTGAAAATATGGGTTATGGGTTTGGGGTCAATGCCTTAACCCCCAGCCAAAAGAATCTCCTGATTTTTGGGGGGTTAGGACTGGGATTATTGTTTCTTCTGAGTCTTTACGGTTTACAGTAAAACCCGAACTGGCGGTAAAATCCGGAGTGATGCAATCAATTGTGAAAATTCTGCAACGAGTTGTAACATTAATCGCGGTTGTTCTGCTGTGCGCTAGTTGTAAAAATGCTTATTTACCTTCTGTAGAGTCTAGTCCTTGGCACGTGATTCAGTTACCGACTGAAGAAACGATTCAGGATGTTGGATTTACAGGCGATCCCAGCCATGGGTGGCTAGTCGGCAGTAATGCAACCTTATTAGAAACCAACGATGGTGGGGAAACTTGGCAACCGAAACCTTTAGATCTCGATACGAGGACTCGGTTGACCTCGGTCAGTTTCAGTGGGGATGAAGGATGGATTGTAGGAATGCCTTCCATTCTAATTCATTCTACTGATGGGGGGGCTTCTTGGTCTACGATTCCCCTCAGTGCTAAGTTGCCAGGAACCACAAAAACGATTTTGGCTTTAGGGCCAAACTCTGCCGAAATGACCACAGATTTAGGGGCGATTTATCGGACTGAAGATGGGGGTAAAACCTGGAAGGGTTTGGTTGAGTCTGCGGTAGGGGTGTATCGCAATATTTCGCGATCACCGGATGGGAAGTATGTCACAGTTTCCGCTAATGGTAACTTCTATTCTACCTGGGAACCGGGGGATTCTGCCTGGGTTCAGCATAACCGCAATAACTCCAAACGCTTGCAAAAAATGGGCTTCACCACCGACAATCGGTTGTGGCTACTGGCTCGGGGAGGCGCTCTCCAGTTTAGTAATGTGGAAGTTCCAGAAACCCCTGAAGATTGGCAAGAAACCCAAAATCCAGAGTTTGCCAGTAGCATTGGCTTCCTGGATTTAGCCTATCGTACTCCAGAAGAAATCTGGGTATCTGGTGGTAGTGGAAATCTGATTGTCAGCTTTGATGGAGGAGAAACTTGGCAAAAAGACCAAAGCGTGGAAAATGTGCCCTCTAACTTCTACCAGATTGATTTTGAATCCCCCGAAATCGGATTTGTGATTGGCAATGGAGGCACGCTTTTAAAATATGACAACTCCACGCAATCGGCCTGATTTTGCGTATGATATAAACTAATGATTCCAATTGTCGTGTTCTAAAGAGGAGAAAAAATCATGGCAGGTGGTTCCACCGGAGAACGTCCCTTTGGGGATATTATTACCAGTGTTCGCTATTGGTTAATCCATGCCCTCACAATTCCCATGTTGTTTATTTCGGGTTGGTTTTTTGTCAGTACCGGCTTGGCTTATGATGCCTTCGGTACTCCCCGTCCGAATGAGTATTTTACTCAGGAGCGTCAGGAGATTCCTATCGTAACCGATCGTTATGAAGGGAATAAACAAATCGAGGAATTTATCGGTAAGTAGTTTTGAAGCGAGCGATCTGAAATTATGACAAGCAGTAACCAAAATCAACCTGTTTCTTATCCCATTTTTACCGTTAGATGGTTGGCCGTTCATACTTTGGCAGTGCCTTCTGTCTTCTTTTTAGGTGCGATCACAGCAATGCAATTCATTCAGAGATAGGAAAAAAAATGCCCACCCGTAATCAAAATCCAAATAAGCAACCTGTTGAACTCAATCGGACATCCCTTTATTTGGGCTTGTTGCTGATTTTTGTATTGGGGATCTTATTTTCCAGTTACTTCTTTAATTAATTGGGTTGCTCTGAACAGTTCTCTACCCGCTCATTTAGGGTGGAGAACTGCTTAATTGTTGTGTTGTTTAAATCAGGAAGAAACATCAATGTCAGATTTTAGAATTCCCCTTTGGATTGTCGCAACTGTAGCCGGAACTGGTGTATTAGTTGTGGTTGGCTTATTCTTTTATGGAGCCTATGCTGGTCTTGGGTCTTCTATGTAACCCATTTGAGCGCTATGCGCTGGTAATGGGTAATGGGAGGTTAACAAGCCCATCATCCGAGTCTGCTCATTTCTAGCTAATGTATTGCTAGAGTGACCTATCCATACTTAACCCACGCTGGACTGAACATCAGGAGGTGTGGGTTAATTGTTTTTCAGTGGCGATCGCCTCAGTGCGACCCAGCATTATCGCCAACTTGGTGTACCTAACTTTACTTCGACACAGTTGTATTTTGCTATAATTAAAGGATAGAGCATTTGGTGCAAATGATGAGCCAAAGAACTGAAGCTAATGCTATTGTCCGTTCCCATGTTCTGTGGGCTATAGGGGGTGGGCTAATTCCTATTCCACTGGTTGATTTCGCTGCTGTAACGGCGATTCAACTGGAAATGCTGCAACAACTCGCCCAAGTGTACAAGGTTGACTATTCCCGCAGTACAGGGAAAACCTTTGTTTCCGCTTTGACAGGAACAACGATCGCCCGTTTGGGAGCCAGTTTTCTCAAAGCGATTCCGGGTGTGGGAACGGCCCTTGGTGGTGCTTCAATGGCCTTGACTTCTGGGGCTTCTACCTATGCTGTCGGACAGGTTGCCATTAACCATTTTTCGAGCGGTGGTTCTCTGAGTAACTTTGTCGAAGACCAGGTAAAATCGGCCTATGATGAAGCCTTTGAGCGGGGCAAAAGTTACGTTTCTGACTTAGAAAAGGATAAAGGAGATGATGCAGCCAACATCTATCAGTCCCTACAGGAATTAGGAAACTTAAGAGATAAGGGTATTCTCACTGAAGCAGAGTTTGAAACGAAAAAACAGGAACTGCTCTCTCGACTCTAGTCTAGTAGGATGTAAACGCACCCTGCGGAGACAGGATATAGTACATTTGAATCGTTCTAAAGTAGGGGCAAGTTCACGAATCTTTTCTTTTTCCCGCGAGGATCTGAGTGAACTTGCCCCTACAGGGTGCAGGGATAGGAGAAAAAACGATGGTTCAATCCGGGAATTTTCAGGTAGGGTCTTTAGTTGCGATCGCCACGACACCCCGCTGTGCCTATCGTCTGTTTCCCCTCACGGAGTCCCTAGGAGTGGAGCTAGTCATTTCTCCCTCTTGCGCTCAAGCCTTATCCGGGGATAGCTCCCTCGTCTATACAGTCTATCCGGGAACGTTATCGGAATTCTTACCCACCTTGTGGTCGAAGCATCAAGGCTTGATTTTTGGGTTAGCACTTGGTGCAGTGGTACGCCTCATTGCTCCCCTATTGAACGACAAAACTACCGATCCGGCGGTTGTGGTGGTCGATGAAACCGGAAATCATGCGATCAGTGTCTGTGGAGGACATCAGGGAGGAGCCGATCGCCTGACGCGCTTAATCGCGACTCAATTGGCAGCAGTACCGATCGTTACCGGGGCTTGCGATAGCCTGAACTTACCCGCTATTGATACGTTGGGATTGCCCTTCGGATGGAACAGAGGAAGTGGAGATTGGACAGGCGTGAGCGCGGCGATCGCCCAACAGCATTCGATACAAGTCATTCAAGATGCTGGCTCAACCCTGTGGCAACAGCATCTTCCCAACGATCATCCCTTTGAATTTGAATTAGACTCTAGCAGCGCCCAAGCACGGGTTTGGATTAGCGCCACCCAACGCCAGTTTACCGCCAAGGGCACATTCCCCAAGGTGCAATGGCATCCTAGAGTACTGTGGGTGGGGATCGGGTGCGAACGGGGAACCGATGAACGGGTGATTTCCCAAGCGCTGGAGCAGGTTTTAGCGGCTGCACATCTGGCAGAAGGGGCGATCGCCGGTATCGCCACCCTCGACCGCAAAGCCGATGAGCTCGGTTTATTGGCTCTGTGCGAGACCAAGGGCTGGCCCCTGATCCCCTATACATCCCAGGCGTTACAGGAGGTTTCTGTGCCCAATCCCTCGGCGCTGGTTGCCGAAACCGTGGGCACACCCAGCGTCGCAGAAGCGGCAGCCTTAACAGCGGCTGGAGTCTCTCAACTGTTGGTGAGCAAACAAATCTATCGCTTTCCCGACTTATCCGGAGCGGTTACCGTGGCGATCGCCCAATCCCCTCAAGAATACACCGCTAGAACCGGTCAACTCTGGTTAGTCGGGATGGGACCCGGAGAGCTACAACAGATGACCCCAGCGGCACAAACAGCGGTCACTCAGACCGATGCAGTGCTGGGCTATGGGTTGTATTTAGACCTGATCGTGCCCCTGCGTCGTCCCGGTCAAATCATTGAGAGTTTTCCCCTCACCCAAGAGCGCCAACGGGCCGAACGGGCCATAGAATTAGCCCAATGGGGGTTAACCGTAGCGATGATTTCTTCCGGAGATTGTGGCATTTATGGCATGGCTGGATTAGTCTTAGAAGAGTTGCAAAACCAAGGTTGGGATGGCAAGAGTCCTGGTGTACAAGTGTTCCCCGGAATTACTGCCCTACAAGCGGCGGCTGCACGGGTGGGAGCGCCCTTAATGCATGACTTTTGTGCCATTAGTTTAAGCGACTTGTTAACCCCTTGGCCAACGATCGAAAAGCGCCTAGTTGCTGCTGCTCAGGGGGATTTCGTGACTGCGATCTATAACCCAAAATCTCAGAAGCGTACAGAAGGAATTCGGCGATCGCAAGAAATTTTCCTGCAATATCGTCATCCCCAAACCCCCGTCGCCCTGGTGCGCTGCGCTTATCGAGAAAATGAGGAAATTACCCTAACCACATTAGCCGAATTTGCCCAACTCGATATTGATATGTTAACGACCGTCTTAATTGGTAATCCCACTACCCGAACTCAAGGCCAATGGATGATTACCCCCAGAGGTTATTTTCCCTAGCGGTTCGTGTTAATGGTTTCGGCTATTATTGCCAACCTGAAAATTGTTAATTGTTAATTCTTAATTGCCTATGTTCTTCAGTGTTGTGATTCCCACCTACAACCGTTTACCGATTCTGCAAAAGTGCCTGAGAGCGCTGGAGAAGCAGCAGTTAAGCGATCCAGACATCGAAGGTTATGAGGTGGTGGTGGTTGATGATGGTTCTACGGATGGAACGTTAGCCTGGTTAGCCGCAGAACGGGCGCAAGTGCCCCATGTACGGTGGTTTGAGCAAGAGCATCAAGGACCGGCTGCTGCCCGGAATTTGGGGGTCAAGGAGGCTCAGGGCGATACCATTATCTTTATCGACAGCGATCTGGTGGTGACAGAAACCTTCTTAAGCTGCCATGCTCAGGTGTTGCGGGAAGGAGAAGAACAGTTAGGGAGCGATCGCCTGTTTACCTATGGTGCAGTGATTAATACCTGCAATTTTGACGAGCCAACAGCAGAACCCTATAAGCTCACAGACTTCTCTGCGGCTTATTTTGCGACGGGGAATGTGGCGATCGCCCGCCATTGGTTAGAAGAAGCGGGACTTTTTGATACCCAATTTCAACTCTATGGTTGGGAAGATTTAGAATTAGGAGTCCGCCTAAAAAACCTAGGATTGAAGTTAATTAAATGTCCCCAAGCAGTGGGTTACCATTGGCATCCTCCCTTTAGCCTAGAGCAAATTCCCCGCATGATTGACCAAGAAATCCAGCGCGGACGAATGGGCGTTTTATTCTATCAAAAACATCCCACTTGGGACGTGCGAATGATGATTCAAATGACCTGGATACATCGGATTTTATGGGGCGTTTTGTCGTTAGGTGGAAGGTTGAATGAACGGACAATGGCTCCGCTTTTGCAATGGCTAATCGATCGCGGAAAACCCCAATTAGCCTTGGAATTTGCCCGTATTTTTCTCAATTGGTACAATGTCCAGGGAGTTTATACCGCTTATGCAGAAGCGGTTACAGAAACCGCTTAATGATTAGGATTCTCCGTGTCTCTGTGTTAATCATCTGGAGCAAACATCTAAGGATTTCATCTCCTCCTGCCCCTCTACGATGATTTGCAATCATAGCAGTTTAATCAGACTTGATATCAACCACTACCTCCAGGTTTAAAGAGCGATCGCACGGCATCTTCAAATTCTCGCATTGCCACACTCGAACCCATTTCCCAGCCGCGCTCAATATACCGGGGAATCAGAGCGTTCAGGTCGAGATCGGGAAACCAGCGACTGTTTGACACTTCTTGATAACCTTCAGCACTAAAGTGATACAAATTTAGCTTCTGTCCTCTATAAATCCACAGTTCTGAGGGGGCGATCGCCTGATAATTCTCCGGTTGCGTCATGGACGTTAAATCAACCTCGATCGCTAAATCGGGAGCCGGATCGGTTTCTAAATCAATTCGTTCTTTACCCAAAACCGCTAATCGATTATCAATATAAAAACAATGATCCGGTTCAATACCCTGTTGGCTGATCCGTTTTAAGGTGATGGGTTGAAATGAATCCCAGTCTTTACCTTGCTGTCTTAATAAAATTTTAACAAAGTCTGCAAGTAAATCAACATCTTTACCATGTCTGGGCAAGGGTGACATCATTCTAATTTCTTGAGTGTTGCTGTTATAGCGGATTCTTAGTCCAGCCTTATCTTCCCGACGAGCGAGTAACTCCTCATAATCTTGCCAAGTCCGAAAGCGTAGAATTAATTCATCTCCAGGTTCAAGAGCAATGATATCTTCTGTAATTGTGGGTAATCGCATAGGGAGGGCAATGTATCGGTTACGCATCACTGTAGCATAGACTGGGGCGATCGCCAGGACTTGACAGTTGATCTCATCTTACTGCCCGCGCCCTGGTTGACAATCGACAAAGCCTAATGCTTCACTATCGAGGAAACTGGCGATCGCGAAGCGAAACGGAGTTTTATCGCGCCAGCGATGCGGAGCATTATCGCCATTTCCACCGCACGAGCGACTAATGCTGCACGAATGCGATCGGGCAATTTTCCTAAAATGATTTCAGCATCAGCACGAGAAAGCTGTTCTTGAAGGTTGACTGGCATAGTATCACTGTTCACTTGGGATCTGGGCATTGTAAGGCGGTTCAGTGGATCTGATGAGCCGGATAAACGGGGAGGTAAACCCTGTATTCGTCGGATGCGAATTACAGTTTACGACGTTCTTGGCTGGTTTGCTGCTGGCATGTCTATGGCTGAGATTATTGAGGATTTCCCGGAGCTGACAGAGACAGATGTTACGGCTTGCTTAGAGTTTGCGGGCGATCGCGAACATCGTTGAGTTGCTTTCGCGATCGAGGTTCTCGAAGAGGTTTAGAAATAATTGTTCTGTCCCTGGTTGCTTGCCATTTCCTCAAGTCATCACAAATCGCTTTCAAGTCATAATTGAATGCTCTAGCGTGTTCCTCCCGAATTCTATAGATTTCTTCTAAAATTTCATCTCTCCACATTGTTTAAATTCCCATTAACTCGTAGGGTGTACAAATTGGGGGTAGCTCATACCCAACATCACAACTAATCTGAACCAGCTTTTTCTGAATTTGAGCGTTGGCAATATGTTTACAGTTCCATGTTAGTAAATAGTCTAAGCCATAGATTGTAGCGATCGCCATACGCAAGGCATCGCCAGCAGCTTTGCTGTGGTATAAGTGTAGATGGAAGCATTCTCTGTATTGTTATGAGCTATCGCGACATCATTACCATTGAGCCGGATAAACGGGGAGGCAAACCCTGTATTCGTCAGATGCGAATTACGGTTTACGACGTTCTTGGCTGGCTTGCTGCTGGAATATCTATGGCTGAAATTATTGAGGATTTCCCGGAGCTAACAGAGACAGATATTAGAGCTTGCTTAGAATTTGCAGCCGATCGCGAACATCGTTTAGTTGCTTCGGTGAGTGTCGCTTGAAACTCCTTTTCGATCAAAACCTGAGCCGAAAACTTATCCCTCGCTTGGCTGATATTTTTCCCAATTCTAGCCATATACAATTTCATGGGTTAGCAGAGAAGACAGATACAGAGATTTGGGAATTTGCCAAGCTCAACGATTTCTGCATTGTGACTCAAGATGCAGATTTTGCCGAAAGAAGCCGACTATACAGTTCTCCGCCAAAAGTGGTATGGCTAAGATGTGGAAATGCACCCACTCAACAGGTTGAAACTCTCATTCGCTCTGGGCAAGAAGCCATTGAAGAACTTTTAGCAAATCCTGCTCTTCACTGCTTGGAACTTCACTAAGCTCAATAGGAATTAGCCAGGACATAAATCTAGGAATAGAAGACATAAGGGCTTAACGACCTGGTAGAGACTTCCTTGCCACATTAGATATTAAGTGAACATAGGAATTAACGACTGGGATAAAGCTCGGCAGAATGCCAACTATTTCTTTTGCAATTAAGGCCGCAGGTGGCTGAAGACATTCCCGGTCGCTACAGTGAAAACTATATCGGAGACGAGAGCCGCAAGCTATTCAAGGTCTTATCTGATGCGTTAGGTGACGAAGTTAAGAAAGCCAATTTTTGCTGGACGTTAGAGCGAGCGGTTAATTCCCCCTTGGTGTCCTCATCCCGATCGCCAAACAACCAGCACCGAAGCACCCAAACCCACTGCCCCCCAATCCAATCATGATTTAAACCTTGCTCCAAAAATCAGGACATTCTGCGATCGCGCCACCGAACTCAGCACACTCTCTCATTGGCTCTGTAACCAAAACATTCCCCTCATTTCCGTAGTTGGCATCGCCGGGATTGGTAAAACAACCCTCGTCAAGCGCTGGATTGACTTAAACTTAGAAAAATTTGATACCATTATCGAGGACATCTTAACCACGGTTAATCCCGATACTCTCCTCACCCATCCTCTGCTGACTCAATTATTCCAGCTTTTACGCGATCGCCGATGCTTGCTTGTCCTAGATGACTTCCAACACATTTTTATACCCGGTC
>NZ_JAGHZH010000167.1:0-21177 GCF_017746885.1 Roseofilum sp. SBFL
GATTTTCTCCAATAGTTGTCTTTATCTCTTGGCAAAAACGCTCCAAGTCTTCTGGATTCGATGGGTTTAGCTCCACACTTCCGGTTTCTGTATGCTGGTAGGTTTCCCCGATAAATACCATGAAAGTGCGATCGCCTCTTTTTTCCAAGATATTCTTCAGTCTTTCTCCCACACCATATTTATCGCTGAATACGATCCAATTTCTTGGTTGTAGTGTTTTTCTCTGCTGCTGTTGAGGGCTGGCTTTTTGCCATTCTATTGTATAGAACAGTTTTTGTAGTGAAACTTCAGAGTAATGTAGGGGATTGTGTAGAATTTCTTGGTTCCACTGGTAAATTTCCTCTACTGATAACTGGTCTTGTTTTTGGGCTGTGATTACGACATAGCTGACGAGCTGCTTACGCAACATCTTGTAGAGGTTGTCATAAGATTGCAACCCTATTCTGGCGTTTTCGTTTAAATTATTGCTTTTACATATATAGTTGAAATTCTCTGTGAAATTTGAATCATCTAGTCCATTAGCAATTTCCTGACTAATATCTACATACTGTATGATTTTTAGATGGTTTTTCGAGAGTAAATCCAGCCATTCTGGTTGAGTGATAAGATAGGATGAGTGAGCATCATAATCGATACTAAATGAGGCGTTGGAGATGAAATCTGCAAAGACTAAATGACCTTCACTATTGAGGTGATTTTGGATATTCCAAAATAGTTCTTCTTTCTTTTTGATGTGACAAATGACTTCAAATCCATAGATCAGATCGTAATGGTCTGGAAACTCATCCTGGGAACTATCCCCATTGATTATTTTGATCCGCTGTTCCAGATCAAATTGATTAATTCTTTGATTTCCCAATTCTACTTGTCGATCTGATATGGTATAGCCACAAAGCTCTAAGTGATTATACTTCTGACCTAGGGTTATTAAATCTGTACCATGGCCACAGCCAATATCTAGAACTTTCTGACAAGCAGAAAAGTCAACTTTCTGCCAACCTATGTTTCTAATCTCTTGCTGGGCTATTAATGCTAATTGTTGGTATCTTTCTTGTGTGTTGGATTTATGAGACAATAGAATCCATGAAAATCCTCTAATAACTCCCGGCAGAGGAACATAGTTCAAAATCGCCTGTTCATGAACATAAGAAGTTAACTCATCATAAAAATCCCCGACTATATAATCCTGATTTTGAAGATATTTTTGATACCTAGAAGTCAAGGTCTCTAACAACTTAGGTAATAATTTTTGTTCATCTTCTGTTAAGTCTTCAGATAACTTCAGTTCTTGAGTTAATCCTGCTGTATCTCCTTGTCTCAGAAGTTTAAGAACTAAATTTGAACTTTGATTCGTAGGATTCTGATCTTGATTTTCAGGAGTTTCCACCCAATAACGTTGCCATTGGAATGGATAGGTCGGTAATACTACTTTCTGACGACTATAGTCTGAGTCAAACCCTGACCAATCTATTGTTGCCCCTTTCACATATAGTTGCCCTAAGCTTGATAGCATTTGTTGCCACTCATCTTTCAAAAGCGCAGCATCCTCTGATTTATCTCTTTCTAAGGAAGACTGGAGAGGGATTTGATTCGGACGCAATGAGGGCAACCATTCTCCCCTGTTTTCTCTGACACATTGCCTTCCCATTCCTAACAATATGGGTTTGGGGCCAATTTCCAGGAAGGTTTCATATCCTTGTTCTTCCAGAGTTTTCATACTCTGAGCAAATCTTACGGGTTGACGCACATGACCTACCCAATATTCAGCAGTGGTTATTTCTGCACCTACTTGAGTCCCCGTTACATTTGAGATTAGTGGTATTTTGGGTTCATTATAAGTTATCTCTTTAGCCACTGTTTCAAATTGTGTTAACATGGGTTCCATCAATGGTGAATGGAAGGCATGGGATACCTGTAATTGTTTGGTCTTAATTCCTAGATTTTTGAAGATATCACAAATAGTTGCTATAGCTCCACTGTCACCAGAAATTACTATACTTTCTGGTCCGTTAACTGCTGCTATTGTCACTTGAGAAGTATATTCTTTTATGGCCTCTTTTACCTGAGATTCTGATGCCATTACAGATACCATCTCACCACCGGAGGGTAATTTTTGCATTAACTGTCCCCGCATGGCTATTAGTTTGAGACCGTCTTCTAGGCTGAATACTCCGGCAATACAAGCTGCTACATATTCCCCGACGCTGTGACCCATGACACCATTGGGTTTGATTCCCCATGAATCCCATAATTTGAAGAGGGCGTATTCTAAGGAAAATAGGGCAGGTTGGGTATAAGCTGTTTGGTCTAAAAGACTTGATTTTTGTGCGTCTTTGGGGTAAATAATTTCTAATATGGATGTTTCCAAATAGGGTTGAAGAATTTGGTCACATTGCTCTAAAGTTTGACGGAAAATCCGTGCTTTTTCATACAGTTGTCTTCCCATGTTTATATATTGGGAACCTTGACCTGTAAATAGAAATGCAATTTTTACGATCTTACTATTGAGTGACTTTCCATAAAATTGTCCTATTCCGTATTCTTTTCGTTGGTAAGATTTGATTTTTTCTAGTAATTCTTGCTGGGTTGCTGCAATAGTAGCTAGACGATGATTGAAGTGTTTACGTCCTGTGTTTGCCGTATAGCAAATGTCTGCAATTTCTAATTCCTGATGAGTTTCTAGATGATTTTGATAATGAGATACCAATTGTTCCAGTGCTTCTGGAGTTTTTGCTGAGAGGGTTAAACAATGAACCGGACGCTCTGGGGAATTTTCTTTCTTAATGGGTTCTGGAGCTTCTTCCAGGATTACATGAGCGTTTGTTCCTCCAATGCCAAAGGAACTAACTCCTGCTCTACGAGGAGTTCCATTGGTTTTCCATTCGGAAAGAGTGGTATTAACATATAGTGGACTATTGGCAAAATCTATTTTAGGGTTAGGTTGTTCAAAATGTAGGGTTGGTGGTAGTACTTTATGTTTGAGAGCTAAAACTGTTTTGATTAGTCCGGCTACTCCTGCGGCTGCATCTAAATGACCCATATTGCTTTTTAGGGAACCAATGGCACAGAAACCTTTCTTTTCCGTACTATACCTAAAAGCCTGGGTCAGAGCTGCAATTTCTACTGGATCTCCCAGCTCTGTCCCTGTGCCATGAGCTTCTATGTATGAGATGGTTTCTGGATCTACTCCGGCAACAGCATGAGCCTCTGAAATAACTGCTGCTTGACCTTCTATGCTAGGTGCGGTGTAGCCAACTTTTAAGGAGCCATCGTTATTAATGGACGATCCTTTGATTATGGCTTGGATAGAATCTCCATCGGCGATCGCCTGATTCAGCCGCTTAAGAAGTATAATACCCACACCATCACCGGGTATTGTACCTTTGGCTTTAGCATCAAAGGCTCGACAGTGTCCATCGGGAGAGAAAATCATTCCCTCTCGATATAAGTGTCCAGCTTTCTGGGGAACCTGGATGGAGACACCACCAGCAAGAGCAAGATCGCATTCCCCATTAAGCAAACTTTGACAAGCCATGTGAACCGCAACTAAGGAGGTTGAACAAGCTGTTTGAACATTGATTGCAGGCCCTCTTAAATTTAGCTTGTAAGCGACACGAGTGGCCAGGAAATCCTTATCACTGTTGATCATTAACTGATAAGAGTTCGATGGATTATTAGAATCGTGGTTTGGATAAAGATTCTTTAATAAGTAGTGGTTCATGCCAATACCAGCATAAACTCCAATTAAACCTTCATAGGTCTCTGGATTGTATCCCCCTCTTTCTATCGTTTCCCAAGCACATTCAAGAAATAAACGTTGTTGCGGATCTATGTATTCAGCTTCCTTGCGACTGTAGCTAAAGAAATTAGCATCGAACATATCGATGTCTGACATCATAGCACGGGCTTTTACATAGTTAGGATCGTCGAGCAATTCAGCTTTAATACCAGACTTTAGTAATTCTTGATCTGAGAAAAAAGAAATAGACTCAACGCCATCTTTAAGATTCTGCCAAAATTGATTGAGGTCTGGAGCTTTTGGAAAACGACCGGACAGGGCAATAATGGCTATACTTAGATCGTCTACTGAATTGGCTTCATCTTGTAGATTCATTTCTGGCTCCTCACTTATCTTACTGATTTCAATCTATTCATCAACACGGCGTATTCAATACTTGCATTAATCTCTAGATTGAGGTCGAGAACGATGCTTTTGTCTCCGTTCTAGTCTTTGTTTCATCATGTTTTTTCCTTCTTTTAAGTTGGTATTACGAATATTGCGGGCTTCTTTCGAGTCACGGTCGTTAATACTTTCACCTTTGATATACTGACTCAAATGATAAATTGTTGGATACTTTAAAAGATCGACGACTTGAAGTTTGGTCTTAAATATTCCTTGGAGTATAGCACTTACTTGTATCAATAGCAAGGAATTTCCTCCGACTTCAAAAAAATTATCATAAATCCCTACTTTTTCCAGTTGAAGCACATCTTGCCAAACTTGAGCAATCTGTTGTTCTGTTTCAGATTTAGGTACGACATATTCAGTGTAAGAGCGATGGTTTGTTTTGGAGCTGGGCAATTTTTTACGGTCTACTTTTCCATTGGGGGTCAAGGGAAGTGACTCTAGCAGTACAAAAGCTGAGGGAACCATATACTGAGGTAGACGCTTTTCAAGAAAAGTGCGTAGTTTAGGAACGAGCTGCTGAGATAAATTACGTTGTAAAGGATTGTTGCTGTAAACCGTCCAAGGTTTTAGCTCGCACTTTTCTCTTGGTATAGGAGGGCATCTATTCTCAATTCGTGCTGATAATTTTTTCCAACATATAACATCATACGAATCAGGTGACTCAAGATCTGACCACGTAATGTAGATGTGATAAGCAAACTCATCACTCAAATCCCAAAATTCTTCAGGATCTATACCTTTTTCTAGAGTGTTTTTTTCTAAGGTTTTTCGGGGGTTTTCGACCTCAATCAATTGATCTTTTCTAGTCAAGAGTTGCTTGAGCTTAATTTGAGGTTGGAGGCGTGCATTGGGAACATTTTTGACGATCAGTATCTCTGGCTGCTTTTGGGCAAAAATGTGCTTGATAGAGGGTAAGGTTAGTTGCTCCTGTTGCCAATTGAGCAATTCAGGGCTGCTACTTGGGGACAAAACGTCTTTTTCTATATGAAGAATCACATCATAGCGAAATGTTGTCATTTCATTATGGACACGACCGCGCTTGAGTTGAATCTCTACCTGACTAATCTGGGGTAAATGCTGCTGTAGTGCTTGGAAAAAGGTTGGATCGATTACCAATTCCTCTTCTTCTTTTAATTTTTTTTGTACTCGATCCCATAGATCTTCTAAGGTTAGATCGTCAGCAGCTTGGCTCAATACTATATCAGTATGAAAGGTTTCTAGTAGTCGTAAGCTCCGCACATCTCCGATAAAAATCTGACCCCCAGGTGCCACTAATTTGATTGCATTTTCCAATACTCCTACTAAGTATTCAATACTAGGAAAATATTGGATAACTGAGTTGAGGATTACTCCATCAAAGGATTCTTTCTTCAGGGTTTGAAAATCGTGGGCAGCTTGGTTGTAGAGTTTGACATGAGACCAATTGCCCTCTAAGGTTTTCAATTGCTGTTCAATATAAGAAATCGCTTTGTCGGAAATATCGGTAGCACAATAGCGGGAAGTGTGGGGAGCAATCTTGAAGAGCAACAGACCTGTGCCACAACCAATCTCTAGGATGCGATCGGGTTTGAAATCAAGAATGCGCTCAATGGTATAATTTAACCATTGAGACATCTCTTGTTCGGGGATGGGTTGACCGGTATAACTATCTCTCCAAATCAGAGGGTTGAAATTTGAGGCTCCATCAACGGTGGTCTGTTGATAGAGATTATTCCTGAGTTGTTGCCATTGTAATAGGCGATCGCGGTGAGCTTGATTGATAGAGTCACGAGAATTTGGGTCTTGACCTTGGAAGTTGGGGACAATATAGGCGATCAGGGGCTTGTCACTCAAGCGATCGCGATCGGTAATGACGACTGCTTCTTGTACCTCTGGATGCTGAGTCAAGATTGATTCAATTTCTCCGAGTTCAATACGGAACCCTCGAATCTTGACTTGGTTATCCATTCGACCTAGATAATCAATCGTGCCATCGGGTAAATATCGAGCTAAATCCCCGGTTTTATACAATCTTGAGCTTTGACTTTGAATGTGCAAACCCTCAAAAGGGTTGGGGATAAATTTCTCTTGAGTTAATTCGGGGCGGTTAAGATATCCACGAGCCAAACCGACTCCACCGATATGGAGTTCCCCTGGTACACCAATAGGGGTAGGTTGGTGATAACTGTCTAGGATATAAATTTCGGTATTACCAATGGGACGACCAATGGGTGTAATTACAGGACTCTCTTCTGTTGGTTTTAGCCGATCGCCTACCTGGTAAAGGGTTGACCAGATTGTCGTTTCCGTCGGACCATAAAGATTCCAGACTTCCTTAGCTATCTCTCGGAGTTGATCTGCCAATTGGGCAGGTAAAGCTTCACCTCCAGACAATAATTTCGCGTCCAGCTTGTGATTGGCTAAACCTGCCATTAATAGCATTTTCCAAGTAGCAGGGGTTGCCTGCATCACTGTGGCTCCAGATTCTAATAACTGGGGTAAGAGCCTGTTGCCATCTATGGCAATTTCACGGGGAACTAATACGACTGATGCGCCTACGATGAGGGGCAGATAAAGTTCTAATGCTGCAATATCAAATGAGATGGTTGTAATGGCATTAAACGTATCGACTCTTGTCAATTCCAGATAATGGTTCATGGATACGAGGAAATTGACGAGAGACTGATGACAGATTTGAACTCCTTTAGGTTTACCTGTAGAACCAGAAGTATAAATAACATAAGCTCGATTCTCTGGAGCCACTGCGCTGGTAGGATTTTGCTCAGGATATGATGCGATCGCCGGCCAATCCCGATCCAAGCAGACCGTTTTAGCCTGATGTTCTGGTATAAGCTCTAACAATGACTCGGTGGTTAGCAAGACCGGCACAGCAGAGTCTTCTAACATATAAGCTAACCGTTGCTGCGGATAGCTCGGATCGATGGGGACATAAGCGCCTCCAGCCTTCAGTATCCCCAAAAGTCCCACTAACATTTCTATAGAGCGATCGATACATAAACCGATCAGCACTTCTGCTCTTACGTCCAAACTGTGCAGATAATGGGCTAACTGATTCGCACGTTCATTCAAATCTCGATAAGTCAACCGGCGATCGCCAAAAATCACTGCCACAGCATCCGGAGTGCGCTTAACCTGCTCTTCAAACAACTGATGAATACAGCGATCCTGTGGATATTCCGTAGCCGTGTTATTCCATTGCTCAAGTAACAGATGCTGTTGTGCCTCCGGCAACAAAGGCAGTTGCCCCACATTTTGCTCGGGATGATGAACAATTCCAGCTAACAACGCCTGATAATGGCTAGCCATCCTCACAATCGTTTGCTCATCAAATAGATCTGTATTGTATTTGAAGAATCCCATCATAGATGAATCTTCCTCAATCATTTCTAAAGTCAAATCAAACAGACTTTCATACTGAGCCAATGCAAACGGCTCTACGTTCCATTTTCCCCAATTGACTACAGTTTTCTTTCGGCTAGATAACAGCTTTTGTACCGTTTGAGCGCCTTGAAAATTTTGCAGCATAAAGTAAGCTTGAAAAAGAGGGGAGCGACTCGAATCTTGCTCTACATTTAATCGCTGGACTAACAAAGAAAAAGGATAATCTTGATGAGCTAAAGCCTCAATAACCGTTTGGCGCACCTGAGATAGGAAGTCCTTAAAGCGAGGATTTCCTGAAAGACTTCCCCTCATCACAACTTGATCGACAAAGTACCCAACAATCGGTACAAACTCAGGTTTAGACCGACCAAAAGTAGGAGAGCCGACCAAAATATCTTCTTGATTTGTGTAACGAGATAGAAGAATTTGAAAAGCTGCCAACAAAACCATATAAAGAGTCGCCCCTTCCTCCTGAGCTAGTGCTTTTAGGCGTTCAGTCAGTTCTTGAGGCAAATTGAAAGGGTAAGCAGCACCGTTATAGGTTTGTATCGGAGGTCGCGGTTTATCGGTCAGTAAATTCAAGACCGGCAAATCCCCTACCAGTTTTTGTCGCCAATAACCCCAGAGACGCTCTCCTTCAGTTCCGGCTAACAAACTCCTTTGCCAACTCACATAATCTTGGTAAGAGTTATCTATTGAAGGCAGAGATATTTCAACACCTGTCTGTTGAGCTTCGTACAGTTCTGGTAGCTCTTTGACAATAGAACTCATAGACCAACCATCCCAAGCAATATGATGTATGGTCAACAACAGGATATGGTCTTTTTCTGAATGGCTAAACCACCTGATTCGCATGACGGGTTGATTTTCCAGATCGAACGGTTGACGATGAATTTGAAGAACATTTTCGTACAACTCATCCTCATTCCAACTCGAAGCATCAATCTCCAGGAAGTCCAAAGATTGATTTTGATGGACTTGTCGAACCATGTCTTGACCCAATTTTGGGAATGTACTTTGCAGCATGGGATGGCGGTGTCTTAACCCCTCAAAAGTTTGCTGCAAAATAGCCAGATCTACCGGAGAATAAATACGAACCGCAAATGACAAATTGTAAGTATAGCTTTGTGGGGCAAGTTCCCATAAAAATCTGAGACCTCTTTGACCATAGGATAGAGGATAGACCTGCAATAAATCGGGCTGTTCCCGCAATAACTGCACAATTTGAGTTTTGTACTGCTTCAGTTGAGCAATAACATCAGAGGTTAATACCTCTTGGGAACCTCCAGTACGCAGTTTGTCACCAGCACACCATAACTTGACCCCTTTGAGAGATAGATCTTGTAAAAACTCCACTAAGTTCATAGTTCCACCTCTATCCAATTACTCTCTTTATTTTCATCCAGTTGCTCTTCCTTACTCGATTCAATCCTTGGCTGGTTATCTGTTTTAATCCGTTGTTGCTGAATCTCAGTTGCTAGAAGCTCAATCGTAATTCCTTCCATAAATCGGGTAGCTGGAATATCGACTAAAAGCTCAGTTTGAACCTGATTTCGCAATTCCACAGCCATCAATGAATCCAGTCCCATCATAGTTAGAGATTTTTGTAACTCTATTTGAGAAACCGTCATCCCCATAATATGAGCAATTTTGGTTTGGAGATAAGCGGTTAATAGTGTTTCTTGTTCACGATCAGAAGCAAGATCGAGCTGTTCTAAAATCCGAGAGTTCCGATCCGGTTCTCCTGATTTTGTGGTAAACGCTTCTAAAAATGGGAGCTTTGCCAATCCTGGCATCTGTCTAAAAAACTCCTGCCAATTCACCGGAAACACCCCGACTTGGCTTTGAGATCCTGACAACAATGAACCCAATGCTTGCATTCCTAATTCGGGTTCAATTGCCACTACCCCGGTACTGTGCATTCGATTTTGATGTTCCATTGCTAAACGAGCCGCCATTCCTGCTGTTGCCCAGGCTCCCCAGTTAATACTCAATCCGGGCAAACCCTGACCTTGGCGATAGTGAGCGATTGCATCCATAAAACCATTTGCCGCAGCATAATTGCCTTGGCCAAAATTGCCCAACATCGAAGCCATTGACGAGAAACACACAAAGAAATCTAAAGGTAAATTCCGAGTCAGTTCATGTAAATACCAGGTTCCTGACACCTTGGGAGACATCACGTTCATAAATTTCTCCCAGCTCATCTTTTGTAATACCCCATCATCCAACACCCCAGCAGCATGAATCACTCCTTTGAGTGGAGGGAGCGAAGTCGATATTTCTTCTAAGATATTCATTACAGACTCTTGAGTAGAAATATCCCCTAATAAAACACGGACCGATGCTCCTGCTGCTTCTAACTGCTCGATCGCGTTTTGTGCCGTTTCATTCGGACTTCTTCGCCCCGTTAATACGATATGCTTGGCTCCTTCGGATACCATCCATTGGGCGACTTCCAAACCTAAAGCCCCTAAACCTCCTGTAATTAGATAACTTGCGTCTGGTTTGATCGATTTTTGGTCTTCTCCAGTTTCTGGCAGAGAAACGACCACTTTTCCGATATGCTTACCCTGTTGCATATATCGGAAAGCCGCTTGCACTTGTGTACTTGGGAATACCTTATAAGACAATGGCTTCAGTGTTCCTGATGAACATTGTTGGTTTAATGCTTCTGAAAATTCCGCAATTAAACCGGGTTGTTGTTGGATCGTCACTCCAATATCAAAAGGCAAGTATTCAGCATCTGGCCGTGTCTCCATTACCTTTTGTTTGTCCCAAATTCCGATTTTGCCAATTTCTACAAATCGTCCTTTGTTCCCTAAAACCGCAAAACTCCGATCGATGAAGTCTCCATTCAGACTATTTAAGACGATATCTACACCTTTCCCCCCAGTAAGACTCATTATTTCATCGGCAAACTCTAAAGTCCGGGAATTCATGATGTGTTTGACTCCCATAGATTTGAGAAACTCCCACTTGGGAGGACTCGCTGTAGCAAAGACTTCCGCTCCTACTTGGAGTGCGATTTGAACTGCCGCTTGCCCTACCCCTCCAGCCGCAGCATGAATTAATACCTTATCGCCTGGCTTAATCTTAGCCAAGTATTGTAACCCATAGTAAGCTGTAGCAAAAGTCAAGGGTAAAGTGGCCGCTTCCGTAAAGCTCAGATTGTTCGGTTTAGCCATAACTAACTCAGCAGGAGTAGTAACAAAACTACTAAAGCCATTGTGAACTATAGCCATCACTTCATCTCCCACCTGCCACTCAGAGACCCGTTCTCCGACAGATGCAATACGCCCGACACATTCTAAGCCAAAGTTAAGTTGAGCTACGTCAGTAATCCCCAATACCTGAGCATAATAGTCTTTCAGTAAACCCAAGGAATTGAGTACATCTCGGAAGTTTAAACCGGCTGCTTTGACTTCAATTTCCACTTCATTCTCTTGTGGAGTCCGACGTTGCATGACCTGCCAGTTGAGGTTGTCTATCAGTCCATATTCAGACAACTTCAACTCTAGGGGTTGACGTTCTAATCCTAAGTTTTCTTCTGAGCTAATTCGCGGTTTTTGTTGTCGGATTAAGCGAGCTACATAACGAACTCCCTGACGAATTGCAATCTGGTCTTCATTACTCTTCGCCAAGAGTTCATCGACTAAACTAGGGAGCATTTCAGAAAGACTCGATTTGGGATCTAAATCTATTCGGCAACATTTTAATTCTGGGTGTTCTAGACGAATTACACGCCCTAGTCCCCATAAACTGCCTTGTTGGGGTTGAACTACTTCTGCTTCGTCCCATATCTTCTGAGTCCCTTGAGTCACTAACCACATCGGTGTTGCATTACTTAATCCAGCTTCTGTTAAAGCTTGCCCTAAATGTAGGGCTGTTGCACAACCGAGTTCCTGAGCTGTTTGTAAATCGTCAGTTTCATTGATACCCCATAAGTGCAAAATACCTTTAATGTCAGAATGATCTTGCAACAGTTTGGGGAAGTGTTCGGCAACAGTGGGATTGAGTTGATAATGTTGAGTATCTAATTTCTGATAATCTGAACCTGGGGATACCCTAATATAGTTCTGTCCTCTTTCTTGTAAATACTGCCCAATAGACTCTGCTAATTCATCGGTCAATGCAAATACTAACCATTGACCAGCATTTTTACTAGATTGTGCAGTTTCGGTTAAAGGTTGAGCTTCCCAGCTAATTTCATAATACCAATCACTTAAATCGGAATCTAGACTCTTGAGTAAGGTTTCCGGATTTGCTTTCCTACCCTCAAAACCATTGACTTCAGCGACTAATTTCCCCGTTTGGTCAAATAATTGTATTTCGGCTTTCAGAATTTTTTCCTCTGATGCTCCTTCTTTCAATCCACGGGTATAACACCAAAGAAAATCACTCTCCGGTCGCTGATAAAAAGTAAACTTCTTTGTACTGAAAGGAACAAAAGTTTCGTTGTTGTCCCCAGAAAGACTGATGTTAAGCGCAGCCACTGACTGAAAGCAGGAGTCAATTAAGGCAGGATGGATTTGATATTTGAGAGCATCTAAGATTGTCTCAGGTACTTTCATTTGACACAGAATTTCTCCCTCTCCTAACCATACTTGGTCTATCCATCTAAAGCTTTTCCGTAATTGGACTTGTCTATCCCAGAGACTCTGGTAAATTTCTGTGCTTTCAATTTTTTGACTACAACGAGATTGAATGGCTTCGATGGTTTCTCTGGATTGCTGCTTGCGCTCGATTGTAGGAGAAATTTTTCCTGTAGCATGAACAGCCCAAGAACTATCATCATTAGAAGAGCTATCAAAACTAATGACTTGAAATGAATAGGAGTTATTCTGTGGAGTAAGAGCTACCTGAACATTACGCATTCCTTGTTCAGGAATGGCTAAGGCTTGGGGAAACAAAATATCCTCTAGTTGACACCCGGTGGTAGAAAAGGTTAGAGAGGCACTTCCTAACAATAGGGAAATGTGACTGGCACCAGGTACGACCACTTTTTCATAGATTCGGTGATCGGCTAAA
Source organism: Roseofilum sp. SBFL (assembly GCF_017746885.1). Classification (NCBI taxonomy): domain Bacteria; kingdom Bacillati; phylum Cyanobacteriota; class Cyanophyceae; order Desertifilales; family Desertifilaceae; genus Roseofilum; species Roseofilum sp. SBFL. Next base: position 12,602 of record NZ_JAGHZH010000167.1, read on the forward strand.
AAGGGTAGGGCATAGGTGCTAAATTCGGACTCAAAAAAGATATCTTTTGATAACGGAGATTGAAATTTTCGATTAATCAGAGGATGAAGTTTAGGTGTAGAGATAGCTTGAGAATTTCCAGTTTCTATCCAATACCTTTCCCGCTGAAATGGATAAGTGGGTAAGATGACTTTCTGGTAGCCATAATCTGGGTTTAAACCTGACCAGTCTACTTGAGTCCCCCGTACATATAACTGTCCTAAACTTGAGAGGAGCTGTTGCCATTCATCCACTCCAGGACGTAAAGAGGGTAGCCATACTCCCACATCTTCTGGTAAACATTGACGACCCATCCCCAGTAATATGGGTTTGGGGCCAATTTCTAGGAACAATTCATACCCTTGCTCCTTTAGGGTGTTCATACTCTGGGCAAATTTCACGGGTTGTCGGACATGATTGACCCAATATTGAGCCGTAGCCATGTCTGAACCTACTTTTTGACCCGTGGCATTGGATAGGATGGGTATCCGAGGCTGACTATAGGTGATTTCCTGAGCAACTGCTTCAAATTCTGCCAACATTGGCTCCATCAACGGGGAATGGAAAGCATGGGAGACTTGTAAAGGCTTGGTTTTAATGCCTTGTGAGGCTAATTTACTGCAAAGGGTGGCGATCGCCCCACTCTCCCCGGAAATCACTATACTCTCTGGCCCGTTTATAGCTGCAATTGTTACTTGGTAATTAGACTCGCCTATAGCTTCTCTAACTTGAGATTCTGATGCTAACAAAGACACCATTTCACCACCCGGAGGTAACTGCTGCATCAACCTCCCCCGCATGGCAATTAATTTCAAACCCTCTTCTAAACTGAAAACTCCTGCTACAGTTGCTGCTACATATTCGCCCACACTATGACCCATCGCCACATTGGGTTTAATCCCCCAAGATTCCCATAACTGAGCGAGGGCATATTCTATAGCAAACAAAGCTGGTTGAGTATAAGCGGTTTGGTCTAAGAGACTTGAGTTTTGTGCATCTTTAGGGTATAGAACTTCTAATAGAGGGACTTCTAGATAGGCTTGTAAAATTTGGTCGCATCGATCTAAAGCTTGACGAAACGTTGGCACCGTTTCATAGAGTTGCCTTCCCATATTCACATACTGGGAACCTTGACCTGTGAAGAGGAACGCTATTTTTGGACTTGGGCTACTTCCATCGAGTTGCCCAGAAAATACGCCAACGACTTCTTTCTTCGTTTTCCAGTCAACCAGTTTTTCTCTTAATTCCTTTGGCTCAGAAGCAATCATGGCTAGTCGATGATTAAAATGCGCTCTGCCTGCATTAGCCGTATAACAGATATTTGCTAGGGGTAACTCTGGATGATTTTCTAAATAGTTGTGATAACGACTGACTAAATCTTCTAACGCTTGTTCTGTTTTAGCTGAGAGCGTTAAGAGATGAATCGAACTTTTCAAGTCATCTTCACTGTTGTCTGCTTTGGGTGCTTCTTCTAAAATAATATGAGCATTGGTACCACTAATCGCAAAAGAACTTACGCCTGCTACTCTTTTCTCCCCTGATGAGAGCCAAGGGGTGAGTTGAGTTGGGACTTTTAAAGGTATATTCTCCCAATCAATATAGGGACTAGGATTAGTAAAATGCAGATTAGGGGCAATTTTTTGATGTTGCAGTTGCAAAACTACCTTGATCGCACCAGCAATTCCAGCAGCAGCTTCTAGATGACCGATATTGGTTTTAACTGAAGCGATATGTAATGGATTTTCGCGATCGCGCCCCAGCCCAAACACGCTAGATAAAGCTCTCACTTCCATCGGATCTCCCAGAGAAGTTCCGGTACCGTGAGCTTCCACATAACTGACTCGATCCGGTTCTAGTTTGGCTGCTTTGAGAGCTTGCTGAATCAGTTTTTCCTGAGCCAGTTTATTCGGCACAGTCAGTCCGCTACTGGGCCCATCATGATTAACAGCAGAACCCCGAATGACGGCCTGGATATTGTCCCCATCCTTGCGTGCATCCGACAAACGCTTCAGCACCATGATGCCACATCCCTCTCCCCGACCATAACCATCAGCAGCCGCATCAAACGTTTTACACTTGCCATCGGGTGATAGAGCCTTTAATTTTGAGAGTGCAGTAGTGACTTGAGGAGCAAGAATCAGTTGAACTCCTCCAGCTAAAGCTAGATTAGACTCACCCTGACGCAGACTCTGACAAGCTTCATGTATAGCGACCAAAGAGGATGAACACGCTGTATCTATTGCCATGGATGGGCCTTGCAATCCTAAAAAGTAAGATAACCTCCCGGCTGCAAAACAAAACCCATTTCCGGTTGCATCGTAAGGGCTAATCTTTTCAACTTGGCTCAACCCCAAGTTCGCATAATCATTTTGACCAATACCCAGAAACACCCCGGTCTGAGTATTTTCTAATTCCTGGGGATTAATACCCGCTCTTTCTAAAGCTTCCCAACTTACTTCTAAAATAAAACGTTGCTGTGGGTCAAGGCTATGGGCTTCTTTACCAGAGATGCCAAAAAATTGCGGATCGAACCGATCGACTTGCTCCACGAATGCTGCGTGCCGAATATACATTTTTCCTGGAGCATCAGGGTTGGGGTCGTAGTAAGACTCTATATCCCAACGTTCTAAGGGAATCTCTCTAACCGAGTCTTTCCCATTCGATAATAATTCCCAGAAGCTTTCTGGCGTGTTGGCATTGCCTGGAAACCGACAACCGATACCAACGATCGCGATCGCTTCACTTTTTGAGCGCTCCATCCTCTCCAATTTAGCTTCAGCTTGTTTTAAAGCTAAAAACATCTGCTTGGATAATGAGAGTTGCTCTTTTTTCGTAGTCGGTTCCATAAAATTTTAGCCTTAACGTATAGGGTTAACTTTAGAGCATATTTTTTAGGGTTTCGAGTTGTTGAGCGGCTAGGGCTTCAAAATCCTCTTCTGAAATCTCTTCAAGATTTGGAAATAGATCCTCTTCCGAACCCTCCCTTTGACTCTGTCCACCAGAAACCTTCTCCTGTTCTTTTGCCTGCCATTCCATTAACTCCTCTACATATAAGGACAATTTTGCGATCGTTGGATATTCCATCGCTATGGTCTCAGGTAAATGGGTTTCCAGTTGATTTTGCAGTCGATTTTTTAATTCCACTGCCATTAAAGAATCCATGCCTATTTCCATAAATCCTAAATTCATTTCTGGTAACTGGGATGAACTTAAACCTAGCACCTGAACAACTTGCCCTCGAATGTGTTCAATTAAAATTTCTTGACGTTCCTCTGGTGATGCTGTCTCTAACTTGGCTAAAATATTGGCTTTGACGTTTTGCTTTAGTGTATCCTGTTCTCCCCATTCCTCTTTCTGTAATAATTCTCGCAGTAACGAACTGTTTTGAATCCCACTCCAATGCTTTGCTAATATCGACCACTGTATGGGGATTACGCCTACGCGATCGATAGAAGATAGATTTCCTAGCAGTACCTCCAAGGCATACATTCCTTCTTTTGGGCTAATCTCACTGATGCCACTGCTTTGAATTCGGTTTTGATATTCCACTGCTAAACGAGCCGCCATTCCTTCAGATGCCCAGGCTCCCCAATTAATCGCTAGTCCTGATAATCCCATGCTCCGACGATAACTAGCTAAAGTATCCATAAAGGCATTGGCTGCTGCATAATTTCCTTGACCGGGGGAACCCATTAAAGATGCTATTGACGAGAAACAAACAAAGAAATCTAAGGGCAGATTTTGAGTTAATCGATGTAAGTTCCAAGTTCCTATAACTTTGGGTGACATGACTTTAGTAAAACGTTCCCAATCCATCTGTTGTAGGATTCCATCATCTAGCACTCCTGCTGCATGAATGATTCCTTGGAGTCTTGGCATTGAGGTCTGAATTTCTTCTAGGATTTTGGCAATCTCTTCTTCCAGAGAAACATCCCCTAACAATACTTTAACTTGACATCCTTTTTGTTCTAATTTTTCTATGGTTTCTTGGACGTTTTCTGAAGGCGGGCGGCGGCCCGTTAAAACTATATTTTTAGCTCCCTTTTCTACTAACCATTGGGCGGTATATTGCCCTAAAGCTCCTAATCCTCCTGTTATTAAGTAACTCCCATCTGATGATAAGGATAGGGGTTGAGAAAATTCTGGAGGTTTTTGGTTTACGAGACGAGCAACATAGGTCTTTTCTCCCCGTAAGGCGAGATGATCTTCTTCTGGTTCATTTACTAATAATTGCCACAGCCTTTCTATTTCGTCTTCTGCTGGAGCTTGGGGGTCTAAATCCACTAATCCTCCCCATAATTGGGGATTCTCTATCGACACGGTTCGACCTAATCCCCATAGGGGTGATGTTGCTAATCCGGGGATCTGATTGTCTTTGGATAATACGGACTGAGAGCCACGAGTTACTAGCCAGAGTTGGGGATTGCTGGCGTTTTTGAGCAGAGTTTGTACCAGGTGCATCACGCTGCCACATCCCCATAATTGAGTTGCTTCTAATATGTTAGGGGTTAAATCTTTGGATTCTGGAGTGTCTAAACTCCACAAATGAATGAACTTTAATAAGGGCAGTTGATTCCGCTCTTGAACGTCTTGATAGAGTTGGTCAAATTCTTCGGGAATGGAAGGATTGAGCTGGTATTTTCCTGCTTCTGGTTGGTGATAGCTTTCGCTTCGGTAAACTAAGCTGTATTGATGACCCTGTTGTTGTAGTTTTTGGGCGAATTTTTCGGCTACGCCTGTGCTGTCGGCAAAAATCAACCAATGACTCGGTTGAAGGTTGGCTTTTGAGCTAGATCGATCTAAAGGTTTCCATTGAATTTCATAGAACCAGTTTTCGATCGCTGCTGCGGCTAACTGTTCCTGATGTTGTTTAGCTAATACCTCTAAGAGTTCGGGTAAAAGTTTACGCTGTTCGGGGGAAAAGTTTACTGCTTTTTCTAGCTGTTGAGCGATCGCCGCTGTTTTTCCTTGAGTAAGGAGTTTTACGACTTGAGTTTCAGTAATATTACCTGAAGTTTGAGGGGCTTCCTGTTCGTTTTCTGTTCTTTCGACCCAGCAGCGTTGTCGCTGGAATGGATAGGTGGGCAATGCTACTTTTTTGTGAGTAAAATCTTGGTCAAACCCTGACCAATTCACGGTTATTCCTTTGACATACAATTGTCCTAAGCTGGATAGCATTTGTTGCCATTCTTCTACCCCAGGACGTAAGGATGGCAACCATACTCCTACATTTTCTGGTAAACATCGAGATCCCATGCCGAGCAAAATGGGTTTCGGCCCGATTTCCAAGAACAGTTCATTTCCCTGCTCGTGCAACGTTTTTATACTTTGATAAAACTGTACGGGTTGTCGGATATGATTGATCCAATATTCTGCTTTAGTGACTTCATTTCCCGCCTTTTGTCCCGTTGTATTGGATACGAACTTTATTTTCGGTTGATGATAGGTGACTTCCCGAGCGACTCCTGCAAAATCGGCTAACATAGGCTCCATCAGGGGTGAATGAAAAGCATGGGACACCTGTAGAGGTTTGGTTTTAATACCCATTGCTTCTAGCTTACGACAAAGGGTGGCGATCGCCCCACTCTCTCCAGAAATTACCGTACTTTCCGGCCCATTGATCGCAGCTATGGCTACTTGGGCGCTATATTCTGCGATCGCCTCTTGCACCACCGATTTTGATGCCATCGCTGCCACCATCTCTCCACCCGAGGGTAACTGTTGCATCAACCGTCCCCGCATGGCGATTAATTTCAGACCTTCTTCTAAACTGAACACTCCTGCCACCGTTGCGGCCACATATTCTCCTACACTGTGACCCATGACTACAGTGGGTTTAATTCCCCAAGATTCCCATAACTTGAACAAAGCATATTCAATGGCAAATAAAGCCGGTTGGGTATAAGCGGTTTGGTCTAACAAACTAGAGCTTGACTTTTGTTCTTCTTTAGGGTAAAGAACTTCTAATAACGGATAGTCTAAATAGGGCTGTAAAATTTGGTCGCATCGATCTAAAGCTTGACGAAAAGTTGGCACAGTTTCATACAACTGCTTACCCATATTCACATACTGGGAACCTTGGCCGGTGAATAGGAACGCTATTTTAGAACTTGCGCTACCGCGATCGAATTCTCCACAAGAGAGGCCAACGACTTCCTGTCCTGTTTGCCAATCAAGCAGCTTTTCGGCTAATTCCTTTGGGTCAGAAGCCATCACTGCTAGTCGATGCTGAAAATGTTGCCTTCCTGTATTCGCCGTATAACAAACATCTGATATTGCCACATCAGGATCGGTTTCTAAATACGTTTGATAACGACTGACTAAATCTTCTAAAGCTTGTTCGGTTTTAGCAGAGAGCGTCAAGAGATGAACAGGACGTTTTAACTCATCTTGTCTGTTGCCTTGGTCACTGAGCGCAGTCGAAGTGTGCCTATTGCCTTCTTTTGGCGCTTCTTCCAAAAGGATATGAGCATTCGTTCCACCCATTCCAAAGGAACTCACTCCTGCTATTCTGGGTTTTTCCTCATCAGACCAAGACATTAATGAAGTCGGAATTTTTATGGGTAATTTATCCCAATCTACATGGGGATTCGGTTCTTTCAAATGCAAATGAGGCGGAATTTCCTGATGTTGAAGGGCTAAAATCACCTTCATCAAAGATGATACACCGGCTGCTGCTTCCAAATGCCCAAGATTGGTCTTAACTGACCCCACAATTAAAGGGGAATCTGCTGGACGATTTTTGCCGTATACTTCTGCCAGAGCTTCTATTTCAATGGGGTCTCCTAAAGATGTTCCTGTACCGTGAGCCTCTAAATAGCTAATTTGATGAGCTTCTAACTTTGCATTGCTCAAAGCTTGTTGAATCACCTGTTTTTGAGCCATTCTATTGGGAACGGTCATCCCACTACTGGGCCCATCGTGATTAACAGCAGAACCTCGAATAACGGCTGAAATCAGATCCCCATCACTGACGGCATCAGATAAGCGTTTCAAAACCAGGACACCACATCCTTCTCCCTGACCATAACCATTAGCAGCAGCATCAAATGTTTTGCAACGACCATCCGGGGATAGTGCCCTCAGTTGGCAACGACCAATCGTGCTGAAGGGCGATAAGATTAAATTCACTCCACCGACTAAGGCTAAGTTGGATTCTCCTGAGCGCAAACTCTGACAGGCGAGATGGGCAGCCACTAAAGAACTTGAACAAGCTGTATCGACCTGTATATTAGACCCTTGCAAACCCAAGAGATGGGAAATACGACCGACTCCAATACTTCTATTACTTCCCAGAGTCGGGTAACTTTTGGCTTCGTTGAAAATGACGGAAGAATAGTCATCGGTGGAGATGCCCATGAAGACACTGGTCTGACTATTCTTCAAGTTTGTCCAGGTTTGCCCAGAATTTTCCAGGGCTTCCCAGGTTACTTCCAAAAGTAATCGGTACTGAGGGTCTAAATTCACCGCTTCTCTGGGAGCAATCCCAAAAAACAAGGGATCGAACTGGTCAACTTGCTCGATAAAGCCCCCCTCTTTGGTATAAGTTTTCCCTGGAACTTCTGGATCGGGATCGTAATAAGCACTGACATCCCAGCGCTCGCCAGGAACGGGGGTAATGGCATCTATGCCATCATGCAATAAATTCCAGTATTTTGAGGGGTCATTCGCTCCTCCAGGAAATCGACAAGCCATTCCCACAATGGCGATCGGTTCGGTTTTGGCTTTATTGACGGCTTCAAGCTTACCCCGCATGTCCTTCAGGGTTTGCAAGACTTCTTTGGATAAGACGTTTGGTTGCTTTGTTGGGGAAGCATCGCTCATTTTAGTCTTCCTCCTTCAGTAACGCTTGAATTTCTTCTAATTCTGACGCGATCGCGCTATCAATCTCTCCTTCAAATTGCGTTTCTATCTTCTGGGGAGGACTTATCGTTTCACTCTCTTCAACACCCCCTGCTTCGTCTTGTTCTTCTGGGCAAATTTCTTCGATCAAATATTCCGCTAAGTCTTTAATATTAGACTTTTCAAACAACGTGGCTGTGCTAATCGAAGACCCAAACGTAGAACTCAACACATTTCTTAGCTCAACCGCCATCAAAGAATCCATTCCCATCTTAAAGAAGCCTAACTCAGGATCGGGAAGTTTAGATTTTGAGAATCCGATAATTTTAGCGACATCATTTTGCAAATGCTCGATGAGGATTTCGAGCCGTTCGCTTTCTGGCGCTCGATCGAGTTCTTGTAATACTTCCGATTTCTGTCCCGAACTCCGTTGTCCATCTGTTGCTTCTGAATCGAGTGAAATCTCTGTCAGAAATGCCCCTTTCCCTCCGAGTTCATAGAGTTCTTTAAATACATCCCAATTGATATCTGCCACTACCGTTTGAGGACTATTGCTGGCTAATACTTTCTCCAACGCCGCGATCGCTTTTTCTGGCTCTAGAGCTCTTACCCCCGTTTGCTTTAACCACTCCATCGCTTCTTCTGTTGCCATTCCACCTCCTGACCAAGGCCCCCAATTTATGCTATACGTTGCTAATCCCATCGATTGCCGATAA
>NZ_JAGHZH010000168.1:0-8502 GCF_017746885.1 Roseofilum sp. SBFL
CCGCAGGACTTGCGGTGTCAGTCTGTGGAGCGAGTGTAAGACCCGATCTGAGTAAATCTGTGAAGGCAACTGCTATGAAGCAGAAACCTAAATTGTGAGGTTTAGGAATCCCCGTGTCTTTAGACCGGGGAGGATGTCAACCAGACTTGATATGACCTATTACCAGCGCTTCGCGCTATATGGCAGGATATCCTAATGGTGAACGATCAAAACGGGGTAATGGCGGAGCTATACAACGGTCAAGTTATGGGAAAATCTGTTATCTATCGCATTTTAGATGCCAATCTAGACCGCGCCAGGGAAGGATTGCGGATTATTGAGGAATGGTGTCGGTTTGGGTTGAATAACCCAGATCTGACCCAGGAGTGTAAGCGGTTGCGCCAGGAGTTGGCTCAATGGCATACGGCAGAAATTCGGGCAGCTCGGAATACGCCAGACGATCCGGGAACCCAGTTAACCCACGAACGGGAGGAGTATCGAGGAACGATTCATCAGTTGCTCCAGGCCAATTTATGTCGGGTTGAGGAGGCACTGCGAGTTCTAGAGGAGTATGGCAAGCTCGAAGATCGGCAAATGGGCCGAGTGTGTAAGCAAATGCGCTACCGGGTGTATACTCTGGAGAGCCAATTAATGGCCTATGGTCGCCATCAGCAGCTTTTAGAGGCGCAGTTGTATTTGGTGACTTCTCCAATGCCGGAGTTGTTGGAGGTGGCCGAAGCGGCTTTGCAAGGCGGGCTGAAACTGATTCAATATCGGGATAAGAATACAGAGGATGGGGAGCGTCTGGTTTTGGCTCAGAAGTTGCGGCAATTATGCGATCGCTATGGCGCTCTGTTCTTGATTAATGACCGCGTAGATTTGGCGTTGGCGGTCGATGCCGATGGGGTTCATTTGGGACAACAGGATCTTCCCATTGCTGTAGCGCGGGAAATTTTGGGGCCTCAGAAAATTATTGGTCGTTCGACGACGAACCCGGAAGAGATGAAACAGGCGATCGCCGAAGGAGCAGATTATGTGGGTGTGGGGCCGGTGTTTGCCACTCCAACGAAACCGAATAAAGCGGCTGCTGGCTATGATTACGTGCGCTATGCGGCTGGGCATTGTCCCATTCCTTGGTTTGCGATCGGTGGCATCGATGTGAATAATTTTAATGAGGTGCTAGAGTCGGGCGCGAATCGTATTGCTGTCGTGCGAGCGATCGTGGAAGCAGAACAACCCACACTGGTGACCCAATATTTCCTCTCCCAATTGATCCGGATGGAAACGATGAAAGCGATTCAAAAACCTCAAGCAGTGAGGGGGTAGAGGTTGAATATGACAGATGTAACCTTACAAGTCAATGGGGAATCTCAAGCTTGTGCCACAGGCATGAGTTTACCCCAGTTCTTAGAGTCCATAGACTTAAATCCGCGCTTGGTAGCCGTGGAATACAACGGCGAAATTCTCCATCGCCAGTTTTGGGATACTACTGAGATGAAAGAGGGCGATCGCCTGGAAATCGTTACCATTGTGGGTGGAGGATAGGGGGATGGAGTCCTCAACTCCTACCGACTAATTCAGTAACTGTGGTACTTCGTAGCCGCTCGCACTCTTTTTCTCGCTGCTTATTGTAATATAACTGCTCAGTGAAATAGTCATAACCTCGCGGATCGAGTTTAGGATCGATCTTAGCGAGGCGCTCGGCTGCATAACTCCTGCGCTTACCACACAAAATTTGCTCTAAAGTTAAGGCTGCTTTGTTAATCGATAAAATGGGATTTTGAATATCAGAAAGATGCTTTTCTTGCAAATAAAGTAAGGGATGAAATTGAGCGCTATAATTGGGAAATTGCCCGACCCCATCTTGCAGTTTAGAGACTAAATCCGAAGAATCTACAGGTAAGGTTTCCCGCAAACTTTCAATCTGCGACCAGAGGAACCGATGGGGGGCACATTGGAAGAGGAGATTGCGATCGCCCATAATCTGCAAAAAATACTCTCTTGCCTCCGGTGCATGGAGATAAATGCGTAAAATCAGGCTCTCTGTCTCGAACAGCAAGCGATCTTCTGGGGTAATCTTAACCTCAATTTTGGGAATTTTGGGATCGGTCTTGGTTTTGGGGGTGCGGCGTAGGCGTTGTATCTGTTTGACTAAGTCTTCGGCAATGAACTTGAGGCGATCGCTATTTCCTTGACTGAGATATTCGGCACAGAGATTAATGTAGTACGTGCGCGTGGTTGGATCTTCAATTTTGCTCAGGAGTTTCACCCATTCTTGAGCTACCTGTTGAAAGCGATCGGCAGCTTTGAGGTCTTTTCCTTTTAAGGTTTGTTCAATTTGCCAGTCGAGCCATAAAGGAGCTTGTTGAACCAAGTCTAAATAAGGTTCCCGACTCCCAGCAGATTTCAGGAATTCATCGGCATCCTTGCCTTGGGGAAGATTCAGGATTCTCAGTTGAATTTGGCCGTGATAAACCAAATCGGAAATTTCAGAAATCGCCCGTTCCGTGGCGGTGGTTCCGGCTTGGTCAGCATCAAAATTGAGGAGAATGGATTTAGAGGGCGTATAGCGCACCAGTTTTTTTACCTGGGATGCACTTAAGGCAGTTCCCAGAGAGGCAACAACTTCGGAAATACCGGCGGCATGGAGGGCGATCGCATCAAAATAGCCCTCAACTACGATCGCCCGATCCTGTTTAGAAATGGCTTTTTTGGCCCGATCTAAGCCAAATAATAGATTGCCCTTATCAAAAATCGGCGTTTCTGGAGAGTTGAGATACTTGGGTTGCGCCTCACCGAGCGATCGCCCCCCAAACCCCACAACCCGTCCCTGAACATCGTTAATCGGAATCATCAGGCGATCGCGAAAGCGGTCATAATAACTCGCTCCCGACTTGCGCTCGATCGCCAACCCCGCCTGCTCCACGACCTTCACCGAATAGCCCTTAAGCTCCACCAAATAGCGATATAAGGTCTGCCATCCAGCCGGTGCATATCCCAACCCAAACCCCTGGATCGTCTCCTCAGATAAGCCTCGCTGCTCCTTGAGATAGGACATTGCCTCCTGTGCTTCTGGTTGATGGAGGGCATGTTGGAAAAAACTAGCGGCGATCGCCACCACCTCATACAATTGTTCCTGAAGTGATAACTGACGTTGAAACTCTTCCCGTTCCTCAACATCTAACGTGCGGATCGGCACTTCATAGCGCCGCGCCAGATCCAGCACCACCTCCGAAAACGAGCTATTATCCAACTGTTTCAGGAAACTAATTGCATTTCCCCCCGTTCCACAGCCAAAGCAATAAAACATCTGCTTCGTGGGACTGACGGTAAAACTAGGACTTTTTTCCTCATGGAACGGACATAACCCCACAAACTCCCGTCCCTTCTTCTTCAGAACCACCCGTTCCGAGATCACCTCAACAATATCAACTCGTTGTTTAATCTCTTCGATCGTATCTGGATGCAGTCTTGGGGTACTCATGGCTGGCAAAACCAACGATAATGTTCACAGTTTAGTGGCAATAGAGAACGTAAAGGATTATGGGAAGAATCTTTCTATCTGCGGGTCATGGAGGATTTGAAAACGGAATGCGCGATCCAGGGGCGATCGCCGGAGGAACCACGGAAGCGCGGGAGATGATCCAACTGCGAGATTTAGTCGTGGCTGAATTGCGATCGCGCAATCTCGAAGTTCTCAGCGTTCCCGATGACCTCAGCGAGGCACAAACCATTACTTGGATCAATAGTCGCGCTCGCTCTGGAGATATTGCTCTCGAAATCCATGCTAACGCCTTTTATAATCCTTCCGTGCGTGGAGCCAGCGTCTTTTACATCGCCAATAACGAAGAACGTCGCGCCCATGCCGAATTAATGCTCTTAGCTCTGTTACGTCGCGTTCCCCAACTCCCCACCAGAGGCGCAAAACCCGATAGTAATAGTGGTTTAGGTAGACTCACTTTTATTCGTAATATTTATATTCCCTCCCTGTTCATGGAAGTTGGATTAATTACCAACCCAGAAGACCGCGCTCTCCTGCAAAATCGTCGCCGGGATATGGCCTTGGGGATCGCCGATGGTCTATCGGCTTGGAACCGTGGCGTTAATCCCTCTCCTAGTCCTGCGCCCAGTCCTTCACCCACTCCGTCATTCCCAACTTATCCCCCCATCAACATTAATATTAATGGTCAAATTTATGGGGAAGAAGGTATGATTATTAACGGAAACTCCTATATTCCCATTGATCTAGTTGACCAATTAGGCATTGATTTAACCCAAGACCCCGATGTACGCCGGATTAATTATCGCAATGTTGTTTATATTAAGGCGATCGAGCTGCGAGACTATAACATTTCTGTAAGTTGGGAAAACGCAACTCGGACTGTCGTTTTGCGATCGATTTTGAAGCTCTGTCCTGGTGAGCTAGACCGGATTATGGGCCACGGCAAAACAACTGAAGTTCAACTGATGATGTTCCTCAAGGCTAATGATGAAAAAGGACTCCAAGAATTTCCCGATCTGCCTCGTCTCTATCGAGAGGAAGGAAGCATTGAAGGAGTCAATTATGATATTGCCTTTGCCCAAATGTGTTTAGAAACTGGGTTCTTAAGATTTGGCGGAGAAATTCAACCCAATCAGAATAATTTTGCCGGTTTAGGGGATGTGGGGGGGAATGCTGCGGGTGCATCCTTTCCTAGCGCTCGGATCGGTGTAAGGGCACAAATTCAACAACTCAAAGCCTACGCGAGTACGGAACCTTTAGTCCAAGAATTAGTGGCTCCCCGATTTCGATTTATTACCCGTGGTATTGCTCCTTTAATAGGTCAACTCAGTGGCCGTTGGTCAGCCGATCCCCAATACGGACAGAGAATCTTAGCCATTTTGCGTCGGTTGTATGAATCCGCTGGCTTGATTTAAATCACAGACAAAAATAGATTTAATTACATAGAATTCTAGGGGGTTTTAACAAATATTTCAGGAAGATTAAGAATACATAAACAAATAGGGAGATCCCGCAATAAATCACGATAATTGAATAATTCAAGAGATCATAACACTTGGATTAAATATTGGATTAAATAGTAGTGAATAACACAATTTTCACAAAGTTAAATTGCTAAAATAACACAAAAATTAACAATCCGTAAGATTGCTCAATCCAGGTGCAACATAGTTCAATAGAGGTATAAACATGTTAAGTGTTGAAGACAAAAAAAAACTAGAAATTCTTGGGTGTAAATTTAAAGCATCTAAAGCGCCGTATCACATGATGATTGACAGTTTGCTCAGTCCAGATACAACATTGCTGTATATGGCTTGCTTACATGATGATGGTCACATAACCGAAGATGAAAGATCGCTGTTAGATTGGTTTAAGCGGTTTTCGGTACAATCGGCTCAATTATCTCTTTCAGATCAAAGAGAAATGATCAATGCTGCTTTCCATGGTTATTATTCCTACCGCTATCAAGGACAGAAAACTAAAGCAGTCAGTTTAGAAACAGCAGAAGTAGAATCTAATCAATCTTCTGTGGCTTAACTCTAGTGCTACGCGCTAGGAAATAGGAAATAGGCTATTTTCCGGTGTTTCTGTGTCTTTACGTCCCTACATCCTCCCCTCTTCCCTTTCCCTAGCGGACAACTCGCCAGAGGAGTAGAACCCCTACACTGAAGGCGGATAGGGTGGGTAACCATCCAGCGATCGCTGTAGGTATAGCTCCACTTAAGCCAAGAGCATCGCCCACAGACATCAGGAGATAGTAGCTAAAGATAATTAAAACGCTTATGCCGAAACCGGTGGCTCGTCCAGCCGTGCGTTGGGGACGAGTCCCTAGGGCAGCCCCCATTAAGCCAAAGGCAATACAGGCGAAAGGAATGGCGAAACGCTGTTGAATGCGGATTTGCAGTTTGCGAATTTGCTTTTGATCGCCACTCGTTTTAACAATTTCTAGGTAGTTGAGGGATTGGGCAATGTTCATTTCTTCATAGTTCGTCCCAATGGAAGCGAGATCGAGGGGAGCGCGGGGAAGTTTGAGTTGTTGGCGATCGAATTTGACGATATTTTTGAAGGAGCCGGATTGATCGACGACGTAGATCGTGCCGTTGAAGAAGTCCCAAGTGCTTTCATCTTGGTTCCAGGAGGCGGCTTCGGAGATGATGATTTGTTTAAATTGGGATTGGGATCTGTCGAGGATAGTCAGTCCTTTCATTTCTTTGCCATCGAAAAATTCGGCATAGAAGAGGCGGGTTAAAACACGTACTCTTTTCCCATCAGCGAGTTCTTTGCGCTGGTATTCGGGATAAAAGATGTTCATCGCCTCTTGTAGGGGCGTTTCCTGTTTGAGCGCTCGCTCTAGGGTGAGGGTGGCTTCTCGTTTGGCAGCAGGAACAACGAGTTCATTGAAGGTGAAGGTAATACCCGTGAGAAAGATACTAAAGATGAGGGTGGGAAGCAGGAGACGGTAGAGGCTTACTCCACAACTGCGCAGGGCGATCAATTCGCTGTCGCTGGAGAGGCGACTGTAGGCGATGATGCACCCGAGAAGGAGGGCAGTCGGGATGGCGAAGGAGATGAAGTAGGGTAGTTGGAGAAAAAAGACTTTGAGGGCGATCGCCACAGGCAGTCCGGCTTCACTCACTTGGCGGACGAGATCGAAGACGGTACCGATCGCCACTCCTACGGAAGTAAAGGCTCCGAGTCCAAAGAGAAACGGGAAAATCAGTTCCTGGATCAGATACCGATCCATAACCGAAACGAGGGAAAATTTGGGGCGTTGGAGTTTGATGTCTTCCTGAGAAACGCTTGAAGTCATATAGGCGGTTAGGAGTTAAGGATGAGGTTACCGTTGGAAATTATCACCTAAATAATATTGTCGCACTCTGGGATCTTCATAGAGTTCTTCCGCATTACCAGAGGCAAGGATTTCCCCATCGCGCATGATGTAGGCTCGATCGGTAATGGCGAGGGTTTCGCGGACGTTGTGATCGGTGATCACAATTCCCAAATGGCGATCGCGCAGCTTGGCGACGAGGGTTTGAATTTCGGAGACGGCGATCGGATCGACACCAGCGAAAGGTTCATCTAAAAAGAGAAATTTAGGTCCATCTTTACCCGCAGCTAGAACTCTAGCTAATTCAGTGCGTCGGCGTTCTCCTCCTGAAACCTTAATCCCTTTAGTCTGGGCAACGGTTTGTAGACGAAATTCTTCGAGGAGTTTTTCCGTGCGCCAGTGCCATTCCCTGCGTGGGACTTGGGTTTGTTCCAAAACCAGTAAAATATTCTCGCGCACGGTGAGATAGCGAAAAATACTCGCCTCTTGAGGCAAATAGCCAATACCGAGTTTAGCGCGTTCGGAAATAGAGAGGGCGGTAATATCGCGATCGCCGAGCCAAATTTTACCTTGACTGGGTTTTTCTAAACCAGTTCCCATATAAAAGGTGGTGGTTTTTCCAGCTCCATTGGGCCCAAGTAATCCCACAACTTCTCCTTGTGCCACGGAGAGATAGACGCGATTAACCACTGTTCGTTGTCCATAGGATTTATGAACGTTATCCAATACCAACTTCACAATATTTGCCCATAAAACTTGTTTTGAATTGCCAGCACTGACCGATTAACTATACCAGATCGGGTTAAAGTATCTGTACAGAAGCTTTGTGTACTCCTGACTCCTATAGAACTCATAACCTATTCCCTATTCTCTAGCGCATAGTTCTACAAATCAGGAGTTGGGGGTAGGGGTGCCGGATTACCCGCGTTATCGGTGGATTCCGGAACAATATAAATTGCTTCGACTTGTTGCCCTTGGCTCTGGGGTAGGGCGACAAAACGACCTTCATCAATTAGATAAGTAACGGTTTCTCCTCTGATGCTATTGCCTTCTTGGAGAACATAGACGTTACCACTCAGGACAATCCGCCGTTCGCGGCTAAAATATTGAGCTTGGGCGGCTGTCGCTTGAATATTGCGGGCTGGATAGAGAACCTGTACATTACCTCTGGCGGTAAGGACACCGGTTCTAGAATTGGCTTCTTGAATGTCTGCTCGCAAGGTAATAGCCCGATTTTGGCTATTTTGGGAATAGGCAGCCGGTAGGCGAGGGATTCCTAGAGCAATGGGGATCATTAGGGCTAATGTGCCCACTAAATGGCTCCAATGGGGCGATCGCAAGGTTTTCATAAGCACGATGTTCTCTTGGCTGGGTTGGTTTCTCTTTTTCTTTACCTAGGATACTGTAACCGGAAAGGGAGTGTGGAGTTTCGGGGTTCACATCAATAGGGAGAGGGTGCAAAACTCAGTTACGCTGAAAACCTTGACTCGAACCTTTGGGCTATCCCCATTTGAACTGAGTATTTTACTCAGTTGTGCTGGACAAGCTACTAATCGCGATATAAATGCGAGTAAGAACATTTTGGCCGCAGGACTTGCGGTGTCAGTCTGTGGAGCGAGTGTAAGACCCGATCTGAGTAAATCTGTGAAGGCAACTGCTATGAAGCAGAAACCTAAATTGTGAGGTTTAGGAA
>NZ_JAGHZH010000169.1:0-11796 GCF_017746885.1 Roseofilum sp. SBFL
CTAACAGAATCGTTGCTTCAGCAGAGCGAGCTACGTGTTTCCGGAGTGGGTACTCTACATCCATTGTCTATTCTATTTTTCAGCTCTTTACTTGTCCTCTTATTCTATCCCTCTTTCGGCAGAGTGACAAAAGAGGGGTAAGCAAGAAACCCGGTTTCTAGGTTGAATTGTAGAGGCAGGTTCACCCATATCTCTCGTTTCCCACCAATAACCTTGGTGAACTTGCCCTCAAACGTTCGCGGGAGTGGGGGCGGGTTTAGGAAATTGATGGTGTTTTTCCTAGATTTTGGTAAACCCGCCCCTACTGACCTTGTTTAATTTTGCATTTTTAAATTTTTAATTGATTATGGATGCGTCTTTCATTTTACCGAGAAGCCGGGTTTCTGGAAGAAACCCGGCTTCTAATTCCCCGTTATATCATCACCAACTTAATCTTGAATCTCAACTGTTTCCTTCTTTGTTCCACGCCATAATGAGTTATCCCCTAACATAACAAAAATGATGAATTATTGTATCCTGTTGGAGTCCTGGCACAATTGGGCGGGTCAAGGAAAAATGGTGGCAGTTGATTATACCCTGGCTTGTGGTGTGCGGGGGAGGAAGGGAAGGGCAACCCTACCCGTGGCTCAAGGTCTGGCCAGCTAGGGATGGCGATCGCACGGTAAAATGGAAAGCGGACTTCAACTCAACTCTAAAATTTTCAATAGTATTAACCGTTTTCAAATCATCTTTACTGTAGATTCTATAAATAATCGGAGTTGACCGCCCCCCCAATTCAGTTGAGGTAAAGAATGTGGATGAACTAAGAGCAGTCCTAGAACTAGCCACAGAAGAAGAGTTACAGCAGTTAACCCATCTGCTATTTCAGCGTAAACTAAACCCCCTAGATTATGTGTATACCCCCGATCCGATCGCGGTTCAAAGTCAACATCGCCAACAGTGGATTGATACCATAGAAGAGCGCTTCCAATTCTTAGCTGCTGATGGCTTCACGGTTTTACGGGGACAAACCCAAACGATTACCTATCGCCAAGTCCTCCTTCAAGTCTGTCGCTATCTCAAACTGCCCTATTCTCAGGAACTCTCCACTACAGAATTAGAAGCCGAAATCTTTTTACACCTGATTCGTCGCTCCTGGAAAAAGCTACCAGCCGAACAAAAACGGGGCTTAAAAGAGCGTATCCGGAAAGCCCTTGCAAAAGCGGATTTTGCCGAACCCCTACCTTTATCGACCCAGAAAGACCCGATCGCTGTGTTTCTCAAAGGGGGATGTGCCTTAGCCGTCAATTCTGTGATTCGGCCTCTGTTAGTGCAAAAACTAGCCCAACAATTTGCGCTCCATTTTGCTGCCTACCAAGCCGCGAAACAAGCTTTGGTGCGCGGGGGAGCAATCGCCGCGACTAAGATCCAATCCCAAATTATTCTGCAAAAAGCCACCCTCGGTATGGCGACTAATGCCGCTCGCTACGGAGCAGCCAGAACCCTGTTTGCCGTCCTAGGACCGACCCTGTGGGCCTGGTTTTTCGCCGATCTGGGCTGGCGAGCGATCTCCACCAACTACAGCCGTATCATTCCCATGATCTTTGCCCTTGCCCAAATTCGACTCACCCGCTCCACCGCTTGGGAAATGGCATGACCTCTGCATCTAACCAAAGACCCTGGTTTTGCCTGCAAGGTTGGTTGGCAACCTTCGTTTTTAGCCCCTTATTCGGATTACTCTTGGGGCTAGTCTTCTTCTTTGACATGGGACGCGATCGGGGAGAAACTGCCCTACGTCGCCCCCTCACCCAAGCCTCGATCATTTTTGCTTTAGGCTTAATCTTGACGTGCTTACTAGCAGAATTTCCAGGGGAAGCAGCCCTCGGTTTAGCTCATTTTCTGCCCTTTATCCTGTTGTTGGTTAGCCTCGGAGAGCTGATCGGCACATCAGGTCATCTGCGCCGAATGGCTACCTGGGTCGTCTTTTCTTCTCTCCCAGTCGCCATCATTGGCTTAGGGCAACGGTTTTGGGGATGGTCAGGGCCTATCCGATGGCTGGGTATTGTTATTGACTGGCCCCTAACGGCGGGCGGTATCCCCCCCGGTCGCATTTCTTCCATATTTGGCTATGCTAATGATTTAGCTGCCTATCTCGTGGTCGTTTCGATACTCGCTTTAGGATTATTGCTAGAGAAACGACCCAAAAAACGCTGGTTTTGGATCGGTTTAGGAGTGACCACCGTTTTAGATGGCATTACCTTATTTCTGACCCATTCACGCAATGCCTGGGCGATCGCCGCCTTAGCCGTTTTAGCCTATGCTCTCTATTGGGGATGGCGCATGTTAGTCGCCGCAGTGATGGCGGTCTGTGGACTCATCCTGTGGTCAGCTTTTGGGATCGATCCATCTCGCCAATGGGTGCGGATGGTAGTCCCTGCCTATATTTGGGCTAGGCTCACCGATGAGATGTTTCCCGATCGCCCCCTAGCCCAACTGCGATCGACCCAATGGCAATTTGCGATCGACTTAATGCATCAACGCCCTTTGGTTGGTTGGGGACTGCGGAGTTTCTCCCCACTCTATGAAACCCAAATGAACTATTGGATCGGTCATCCCCACAATTTACCCTTAATGTTCCTGGCGGAAATGGGTATTCCTCTAACCATTTGGTTCTTCTGTTTAGTTACTTGGATCTTAGCCAAAGCAACCCATCTCCTCTCCCGATTGCCCCATCAAACCGAAGGCGCAATTTTATTCAGTTATCTTCTTGCTTTCGCCGGAATTAGCCTCTTTCATCTTTTAGATATTACCCTGTTCGACTCTCGCATTAATTTCCTCGGCTGGTGGCTCTTGGGGTCAATTTTAGGATTAGTGTATAGCACGGGGTACAGAGAATAAGAACTAGAAATTTGAACTTTGAGAAAAGCGATCGATGATTCAAGCTAAAGCCGAACCCAAAGTATACAGTTTTGATCAATTTATAAGTTGGTATCCTGAAAACTCAGAAGTCCGATACGAATTGCATGATGGAGTGATTATCGAAATGCCCAAGCCCAACGGGAAACACTCTGATTTAACAGGTTCCCTGATCGAGCAACTCTTGATCGCGATTCGGCAGATGGGCAAAGGAGGGATTTGGACAATTCCGAGAGAATCCATTGTCAAACCCACAGGGGACAAATTAGGTTATGAACCGGACATCATTGTTTTGAACAAAGACATTATGGGTGCGGAATCTCGGTGGGAAAGCGAATCTATTATTCAACATCCTGATTCAGTCAAATTAATTGTTGAAGTCGTTTCCACGAATTGGCGCGATGATTACTACAATAAACTGCGAGATTATGAGGAAATGAGTATCGAAGAATATTGGATTATTGATTATGCCGCCTTGGGGCCGAGAAAGCTGATCGGCAATCCTAAGCAACCCACATTTTTTGTTTGTAGCCTGGTTGATGGGGAATATCAGATGACTCCCTTTACTGAAGATACTCCCATTGTTTCTCCCACTTTTTCCCAGTTCAATTTATCTGCACAGGAGATTTTTAACCTAGTTTAACTAAGAGACTGTACCCTCGAACCGAAATCAACTCATTCAAATGACTTTTTTCCACAAAGATAAAGACTTAGCCCATCTGGGATATCAGATCCTGGATAATACTTGGACAGCTTTTCCCCAACTGAGCCAAGATCAAGTGGCGCTCACTTGGATAGTTTATGACCCTCCTATTTGGGTAAATACAGGAGGAGCGCTATCGGCTGAAGAGTTCTGGAAACACCCGGTGAGGGGATTTGAATATCGAGGAAAACAGGCGATCGCCCCTGCACATTTGGTCACCCTGTTTTATTTAGTCGCTATCTATGAGTGGTTGGAAACGGGTATGGCTCTTCCTAGTGCAGAATTGGAACGAGCCATCCAAGATATGATCCGCGATCGCAATCCTGATGCCACCAGTTTAGTCCTTGACGTGTTAACTGGAACGACAAGCGGGCCAGAGTTTTCCGGCGGTCCCTTTGAAACCTGGAAGTCCCAACGTAATATTGTCAATCGCTATTTTCAGTCCTTGGGATGGCCAGAATTAGAGTCTATTAATGTAAACCAAAAGAATTGGACGTATGGAGCTTATGGGCGCGATCGCCTATTTTTAGGCCCTCAGATGGAAAACCAAAATCGCTTCACCACCAATGCCACCGCTCGCCTACTACATAGTATTATCGGTGGCGTAGCCGTTTCCTCCCAAGCCTCCCAGGAAATGATGGCCTTGATGCGCCAGACAATTGACCCTAATCTAGACTCTATCCTCGGTTTCTTGGGTCAAGGTCTACCGCCAACCGCTACTCTATGGTCAAAATCGGGCTTAATGGGAACGCTGCGCCATGAAAGCGCCTATATTGAAATGGGGGATAATCTCCGGCCCTACTTACTGGTCATTTTTACTGAACAAAGCCAAAATATTCACCTCCTGCCCTTTATTTCCCAGCAAGTGGTAGCCGCCATGGGCAATCTAGCTTAAGATATCCCTGGAGCGAGTATCCGTTTCATCGAGGAGTGACATTAATTATCATGGTTTTAAGGCGTATTAATTTATATTTATTGCTTAATCTGGCGGGTATTTTGGCGATCTCGTCAGCGATGTGGAGCATTATCTCCCCCCAACCCACATCAGCCCAAACTCTAGGGGAAAATCCGACTAAATCTCAAGGGTATGCGCCCCTAGAAGCTCCCTATATAGCCCCAGAAATTCCCGTAACCCCCACTGCCATTAGTCCAGAAGCCTTTGAAGCTACCCTCGATACGGTACGCACCCAAACCCTTCCCCCCCCTAGCTTCACCTCCCCTCAACACGTGAAAGCTACCTCTAACTATGAAGTCCCAGGACAAGGGAGTACCAATGCCCAAGGACTCGGAGAAACTAACGTTTCTGGACAATTCGCCCAAGCTCCAGAAGGTCAGAATAGCTACTCAGTTGAACGTCGGCGGTACGAACGTGCCCAATACTATAACGGCTTTAGCTATATCGGTTTAGGGGGAACCATTGGCTTTCATGGTAAATCTTCTCTCGGTAGTTCTGGAGGTACCTTGTTAACGCGGGTTGCCTTTACCGAAAATTTTTCCTTCCGTCCCTCGGTAATTATTGGGGATGGTACGAGCATCACGATTCCCTTTACCTATGACATTCCCTTCAGTCGCGAACCCTACGCTCCACCCGTCACTCTCTTCATCGGCGGTGGATTTGGTTTAGACCTCAAAAATGGTACTCATGGGCCCTTAATTACCACTGGCATCGATGTGCCCTTTAGCAATAACTTTACATTTAATGCCACCTTAAATACTGGCTTTTGGGATGTGCGTGCTGTCGATTGGGGCTTAACCTTAGGAGTTGGGTATAACTTCCCCGGTTTGTTCTTCCGCTAATCAATAGGCATAAGAATCGCTTATGTTCCTGCCCACTTTGCCTGCCACTCATTACTCAACAAATTCGAGGTAACTGTTCACCACTAAGCCAATCCAGAATCCGATTGGCACCAATTTGGCTTTTTAGACTCACGAAACCAGAAGATCCAGAAACTGCGGGTTCACCCACTTCTCCAATCACCCATCCCCCAGTCTCTACTTCTGAAGTTTCCCTTAACACGGATAGCGCTAAGTCCACATCAGACTGGGGAATAAAAGCTACAAATCGCCCCTCATTGGCAACATAAAGAGGATCAAAACCCAGAATTTCACAGGCTCCACGCACATCCTCCCGAACTGGAATTAAGGATTCATCAATCTGCAAATTCAAGCCTGAACTAAGGGCAATTTCATTTAAGGTGCTAGCTAATCCTCCTCTGGTTAAATCCCGCAAACAATGAATGTTAACTCCTGCTTTAAGTAATTTCAGCACTTGCCTGGCCACAGGAGCCGAATCACTCTCAATGGTAGTTTCAAATTCCAAACCTTCCCGCACAGCCATGATAGCGATCCCATGTCGGCCTAAATCCCCATTAATGATGATGGCATCTTGCGATCGCACCTGTTGGGGAGAAATCTGGCTTGGTGACTCAATCACCCCTACACCAGAGGTGTTAATAAACATCCCATCTCCTTTTCCTCGATCGACGACCTTAGTATCACCGGTAATGATCTGTACTCCTGCCTTCTGTGCAGCTGCTTGCATCGATCGCACGATGTGCCAGAGAGTCTCCATAGATAACCCTTCCTCCAAGATAAACCCTGCACTCAGATACAAAGGTCTTGCTCCAGCCATAGCTAAATCATTGACTGTTCCATAAACCGCCATTGAGCCAATATTGCCCCCCGGAAAGATCAAGGGATTAACGACATAGGAATCTGTAGTAAAGGCTAGGCGATCGCCCTTAACTGCAAATACACTAGCATCATGGGAAACATCAGGACGGCCGAAAACGGGTAAAAACATCTGCTCAATAAGCTGATGCATCAGTTTTCCACCCCCTCCGTGGGCTAAGAGTACCTGGGGATATTGTTGAATAGGAATAGGACAAGAGAGGGAAAAATCCGGCGAAGCAGCCATGTTCATAATTATGATAGGAATGCAATTAGATAACCTGGAACTGCGACTGATTTCTAAGCGTCTTCTCATTGAGATGTTCCAGTATCAGGTAAATTTGAACTATACCTAAGTTAAATTACCTTATCTTATTACCCTCAATGTTTAGCACATGATGGTTCCTGGGACAAAGATTAAGATAGATAGAAAAGAAATTCACTTATCCAGTGAAGACTTTACTTGTCATCCTATCCCAGAGTAGAGAAATAGACCTAACTGTTTGCCTAAAGGAGATGTATTCACGCTATGGACTTTAAACGCTTTCCTTCCCCCCTAAGATTTCTGACCGTTATGCTCGCTCCTCTTCTCTTCACTCCAGGGGCGATCGCCCTAGAATTTCCTGATACCAGTGGAGGGGGCGCTCCCAGAGGAGGAAGTGTTGGGGGAGGAGTGAGAGGATCTTCAACTTGTATCATTCCTCAAAATGGACTCTCCTTAATGGCTCTAAGACCAATTGAACCCGACAATTATGTAGGTCAAACGGCTAGTGATACCCCCACCATGTTCTTTTATGTGCCTAAAACTGAAGCAGAATTGGCGGAATTTGTTTTAATTGATCGGCAAGGCAATGATGTCTATACGGAGAAATTAGAACTCTCCAAAGATGGAGGTTTAGTCAAGGTAACGATGAATTTACCTGAAGCAATGGGCAATTCAACCGAATATACCTGGCTATTTGCCCTAATTTGTAATCCTAGCGATCGCACTATTGATGAATCCATTCAAGGACAGATTCAGTATGTTACCTTAGATCCAACGGTAATGGCCGATTTAGAAAAAGCTCAAGCTCAAGACGACCTACTCAAACAAGCTGAAGTACTGGCCGATGCAAAAATTTGGTACGATAGTGTAGCGATCGCTGCTCAATTAAGGGATCTCGATACCCAACCTTGGGAAAGCCTCTTAAAATCCGTTGGCCTTGATAAGTTAACCCAAACGCCAATGCTTTTCTTAGAAAGAATTACCGGAAATCCTTAGTATCATTAGGTATTGTAGGGTGCAGATTAACAGACAGCTTAACTGAAGACTACTGTAACCCTGGGCTCTATGTGGCAAACAATTAAAGATTGGTTATGGCAACAGCGAGGGGTATGGATCGCCACCCCTTCAGTGGCTCTATTTGTCATTTTTTTGCGGCTAATGGGCACATTGCAAGGAGGAGAATGGGCCCTATTTGATCTGTATATGCGTTGGCGACCTCTAGAACCTAGCGATGAGCGCATTGTCATTGTCGGTATTAATGAAGCTGATGTACACGCGATCGGCCAAGCCATTATTCCCGATCAGATTTATGCCGATCTGCTCCAGAAGCTAATTGCCATGGAACCTAGGGCTATTGGTTTGGATATTTACCGGGATTTACCCGTTGAACCTGGCCATAAAGCCCTAGTTGATATTTTTGAGAATACTAATTATTTGATTGGGATTCAAAAGGCCGTAGGAGATGACGATCGCGATCGCGTTGATCCACCTCCAGCCCTAAAAGCCAAAAATCAGGTAGGAGCTAACGATTTATTGCCCGATGCTGATAGTAAGGTACGTCGGGCTTTAGTGTCTCTCGATACCCCAGAAGGGGAAACGATTTATGGTTTGCCTCTTTATCTAGCCTTACTCTATCTCAAACCAGAAGGGGTTTCTCCTGAAACTGTAGCTAACCGGACGTGGCGGTTAGGGAAAACCATCTTTTCTCCCCTAGAACCGAATGTGGGTGCATATCTAGGTGAAGCTGAGGGGGGATATCAGTTAATGCTTAATTATCACGGCCCCAGTGAGTCTTTTGAGACGGTTTCCCTGATGGATGTTCTAGAAGATAGAGTACCCGCAGATTGGGCGAGCGATCGCATCGTTTTAATTGGTGCAGTGGGAGAGTCCTTTCAAGACATCTTTCCCACACCCTATACCATTACTCCCTCCCAACGGATGGCAGGAGTGGAAATTCACGCTAATATTACCAGTCTGATCCTGAGTTCGGCCCTAGAAGGACGACCCCTAATTCAAAGTTGGAATGAGATGGGGGAGAATCTGTGGATTCTATTCTGGGCCTGGGTTGGAGCTGTGTTAACCTGGAGATTACGCCACAGTGCAAGCCTGAACTCATCAACCATTCGTAAGGCGATCGCCCCTATTGCCACTATACCCTTGTTAATCGCCACCACCTATGGAGCCTTTTTAATCGGATGGTGGTTACCTATACTACCCCCAATCATGAGTTTAGTTGGCTCGTTTGTTGCTATTACTACCTATATTGCCCGTAGTGCCGGAGATATCCGTAAAACCTTTGGCCGCTATCTGAGTCAGGAAATTGTTTCTACCTTATTAGAGCATCCAGAAGGCTTAAAGTTAGGCGGTGAACGACGCAAAATTACGATTCTCACCTCTGATCTACGAGGGTTTACCGCTCTGTCTGAGCGCCTCTCTCCAGAAGAAGTAATTAAAATCCTCAATTTTTATCTGGGCTATATGGCTGATGTGATTACCGAATATCAGGGAACCATTGATGAGTTTATGGGGGATGGGATTTTAGTCCTATTTGGCGCTCCCATTCCCCGTGAAGATGACCCTCAAAGAGCGATCGCCTGTGCCGTCGCCATGCAACTCGCCATGAAACAGGTTAATATACAGATGAAAAAATGGGGACTATCTTCCCTAGAAATGGGAGTTGGCATTAATACCGGTGAGGTGGTGGTCGGTAATATTGGTTCTGAGAAACGGACTAAATATGGCGTAGTCGGCTCTCAAGTGAATTTAACCTATCGTATTGAATCCTATACCACGGCTGGTCAGGTTTTAGTGTCTGAATCTACCTTAGTCGAAGCTGGCCCAGAGGTTAAAATCAATGGGGAGAAACAAGTGACCCCCAAGGGAGTAAAAACTCCGATTACTATCTATGATATAGGCGGTATTGGTGGCCCCTATCATCTTGATTTACCTAAAGAAGAAGAGAATTTCTTTCGCTTATCCCAAGCCCTTCCCCTTCAGTATGCAGTGTTAGAAGGTAAAAATATTAGCGATCGGGTCAATCAGGGCCAGTTGATTGCCCTCTCGGAAAAGGGCGCAATCATTCTTGTAACTCCAGAGTTGGCCAATCAAATTCCTTCCGGGTTAACCAACTTAAAAATTAATTTCTTTAAGGATGCTCAACCAGAAAACCGTGAAGATGTTTATGCCAAAGTACTAGACAACCATCGATCTAAGGATCAATTCTCCATCCTATTTACGTCCAAACCCCCTCCTGTGGAAGCCAAGTTAAAGCACTTATACGAGGAGATCTCTAAAAGCGCTTAAGTGACCTACCACAGACAGCTCTCAAACTGTCACACACCCTAGAAACAACTTGCGGATGTCCTTCGACTGAGGAGGTACTGGAGAACAGAACGTCTCTCTTGTACACTGCTTAAATTAAGTCTAATCAGTCGCAAAACTTATGAAAAAATCACTGCTCTCTCGTTTCGCTGCTATTGCTACCACTACTGTAGTTGGGATGACCACTTGGGTATCTACTGCTCGTGCCTTTTTCGATCATAGCGAAGTTCAACAAGATAATTTTATCGCGATCGCTGCACCACGAGGTACAACTGCCCACCAATTGCTCATTTTGGAACAAAAATCTAACTCCCGTCAATGTTGGAGTGAAAGTGGCCAAAGTCCCACCATTGTTAATCCTCTTTTACTCAATTTTGACTTTACCGGTATTTGTGGTCGAAGTACCGATAGTAATGGATTTTCCATCCGAGTTGACAATCAAGATCTGGCCCTCCAGTACAGTCTAAGAATTGTCAATCGTAATAATGATTTAGTCTTAGTTGGATCATCCAATACTCCAGGAGGAGCAGAAATAGAAATTGGTCGAGCCTATGGTGCAACTTCTGATTTTGCCAAAATTTATCTTAACCCTGGTTGGCGCTTTGCGAAACGCTCCTATCAAGGTCAAACTCTGGGCCATGTTTACCTTCTCAACGATCAACAATTGAGTTCCTTGATTGGGACATCTCCCAACCCAGTTGATCCTAATCCAGTCGATCCCAATCCCATTGATCCTAATCCTCCCGCACCTACTACTCCCAGCTTTAAAGATATTGCGAATGATATTTATGCCAGCGAAATCAATGAAGCAGTCGATATCGGTTTTATTTCTGGCTTTGCTGAGGATAGTACTTTCCGTCCCCAAAATCCTCTCACACGCGAACAATTAGTATCTATGGTTTTAGAATCCCTCAAAACTATTCCTGGCACTAATGTCAATATTCCTACGAGTATTTCCACGACCCCCTATCCTGATGTCACTTCCTCTCGATGGAGTGCCGCCAAAATCCAATGGGCAAAAGACCACAATATTGTTAGTGGCTACACAGATGGTACATTCAAACCAGCTCAATCAGTCACCCGTGCAGAATTAATGGCAGTTCAACGCCGTGCAGCGGAGTTTGCCCGTAAAACCAGTGGTTTGAATCCCGAGATCCAAGGCAAACAAAATCCGCAATCATTTAGTGATGTTGATAATCATTGGGCCTCTGATTTAATTACCCAAATGTCTACCTATTGCTCTGTGGCTTCCCCCTTAAATGAATCGGGTAATCAGTTTATGCCCAACGATAACGCTCGCCGAAACTATGCAGCAGCCGCAACCTTGAGGATGCTCAATTGTGTGAAATCGGATATTCCTACCGCTTCTGCTCAGTAACCTCTGTACTTCTAAAGATGGTCGACATAATTGAGGAGGGAGCAGAACAAGCGTCCTCCTCAATTATGTCGCTTCGACTAACCATTTTGACAACTACAGAGGAAGACTTCCTGACTCATCCCCTCATTAGCCTAGCATTCAGCACCGTAGGACAGTTCTGAAAAGAGCTGATTAAGCATTTGGACTTATTTCGATTTCAGGAGACACTCAAATCTCCTCACTAATTTTTATCAATCCCAAATTTTCAAAATCTTGTCAAGGCTTACCCTACATAGGCTGTAGCGTTTGAGGTCAAAAGGATTTGAGAATTTTGCAAAAAAGGGGTTGACAAGCCCTAGGAGGATTGGTTATATTCGTATTTGTGCTTGAGAGGGCAGCAGCGCAGAGCTGACTCCCCACTGAAGCCGCCGAACCTAGAAAATTCTATAGTTTGAAAGCCTAAGCTAAATGAGTTAGACCCTCGTTAGTTAATCAACTGAAGCAAGACTCCTTTAGGAGGAAAGCTAAAGTTAATCAAGATGATAAGGGAAAGAAGCGAAAGTTTCAATCCCCAAAGCCAAAAAA
>NZ_JAGHZH010000017.1:0-13726 GCF_017746885.1 Roseofilum sp. SBFL
GATTTGAATAAAATTGAACACTTTTGGGAGCGGCTGAAGAAGGAGGTGGGAAAACTCAAGAACCAGTGTGAATCCCTTTATGATGCCATCATAGAAGCTTTTAAGATACTGTCCTAACGCTCCCTTTCTTTGCTATATTACCTCCACCGCTAAACCCTTACCCGACCAAATTAACACCGTCGGCTTACCCTGAGAACTACACCAGGACTGCACCGCACAAAAATTCTCTGTGAAACCACGACCTTTTAACATCAGCCAACGTTGGTGTTCTAACTGAACTTCCAAAACTTGTGGCTCTAAACTTAAGCCTTTAATGCTCAAGGTTTTCCACTTTAAACCCTGATTTACCTGTAAAGTTTGATAAGTGTTCACTTGCTCCTCAATCTTCGGCTCTACCTGGGTTGTGGGGTTACCAATCTGGTAAAATCGGCGTATGGGTAAGGTGTCCAAAATCCCTAACCATCCTTGTATCGCACGCTCTTCTCTTGTAAGCATTATTCCAGCATCCAATTGATTCACCCCTTGGGATTGGAAAAATGGAATTAGGGTATACTGGGCAACTCCAAAATCCGGAGTATTTACCAACACCACTTTACCCCGATCCTGAATCGCTACTGTTGGGGTACGAGTCGCAAACACCGTTACCTGAGACAGATACTGTTGACTGTACCATAGGGCAATCACCACTACGGCGATCGCCAAACTAATCGCCATTCCCAGTAGCATCTTCTTAGCCTTAATCCCGATCCTGTCCTTGAGCCAAAACAAGGCAAATACACCATACAGCACCAGCAACTGAACTACCGAAATTTTACCCACTGCCACCGAATTACCCGGTAGCTCAGTAAACCCATCAATAATTGCCAGAAACGCGACCGTGGGATAATAGAGAACACTAGAGACCAAGCTCCCTAAAAATGGCCAAATCAAAGCCACATAAGCTGAAACCATTCCCCCTAGTGTCAGAACTACGACTAAGAGTAGAGTGACCAAGTTGACTGAAGTTCCATAGGGAGGCAGTACGCCAAAATGATACAACTGTAGGGGAAACGTCCAGAGAAATGCACTGATAGGAACGGCCAACCCAGAGGCGATCGCGGGTGGCACATAATCCCACAGTTCCATCAACACGGGAACAGTAACCACTAACCCCAACGTCGCCAAAAAACTTAACTGAAAGCCTAAATCTTGAATCCACAATGGGTTAACCAAAAGTAATAGTGTTGCCGTCAATAATAACGACCCTAAAATATTTACTCGACGGTCTAACAACTTCCCTAAAACCACCCCAAACCCCATTAACGAAGCCCGTAAGACGGAAGGTGTAAACCCCGTTAAAGCACTATAGAGAATTAGGATCGTCACGCCTGCGCGAAACTGGATTCGCTTGGATAATTCTCGAGTTAAAGTTAAGACTAACCCCAATAGCAGAGACACATGAAACCCAGAGGCAGCCAAAACATGAGCAAGTCCCACCTGAATAAATTTATCGCGGATATCAAAGGGTAAGTCCACTGCTCGACGACCCAGCACCATGGAACCGATGACTATACCTTGAGGTACATCTAACCCCTGCACTAGGGAACGTACAATTCGCTGACGCACCCACCACAATCCCCAGGAAGCCTGATTAGATTCAAATTTGAGAGTTTCGGCACTCAGGCCAATAAACATCCCCTGACGGGCTAAATAGTGCCGGAAATTAAACCCTCCAGGGATGGTTGCAAGTTGCGGTTCATACAGTCTTCCCCGCACTTCCACCTGATAACCTGGATGTAATCCTGTGGCTTGCAATAAGGGAGCCGTAGTGTAAGCATTTATCTGAACCGGCTGGTCTTCAATTTGAATAACGTTAAGTTTAAACTGGATACGTTGCGATCGCGTCAACCGAGGTTCACTGAGTACCTTTCCCTGCACCGTCACCGGTTGACCCATCCAAGCACTTAGGTCTATTCCTGGGGGTTGGGGAGTGCGAACATGAAAATAAAAACTGGCTAGAAATCCCACAATTCCCACCAGTAACCATATCCCAGACTTGGGCCCCATCCGCCAATATCGGGGAAGCGTCAATGCGGCGATTGCCCCCAACACCAGCATCCCATAACTTCCCCCAGGAAGCGGAACCAGCAGCAACCCCACGATATAAGCCAGACACAACAGCACACCGCTTGTCCTGGACATGAGCAACTGTAAAGATAGAAACACATCAAAAACAGTTGAAGCCCAATAGAC
Organism: Roseofilum sp. SBFL; assembly: GCF_017746885.1. Taxonomy (NCBI): domain Bacteria; kingdom Bacillati; phylum Cyanobacteriota; class Cyanophyceae; order Desertifilales; family Desertifilaceae; genus Roseofilum; species Roseofilum sp. SBFL. The sequence goes on from NZ_JAGHZH010000017.1 coordinate 2,233, forward strand.
CCCAACCCCTACACTATATCTCAATTGAAGAGAATTGAAGGAAGGTATGAGTTATAATTCCGAATCAAGAGGTAATTGTACAATGGAAACAACAGAGAAAAAATTAGAGTATTATCGCCAAAGTATTGAAAAAATCCTCAATCATTATGGTTCGGCAAAACCGGCTAATGGAGAGATTGAAGTGTATACGTTTTTTGACCGCCAGCCGGATCATTACCAAGTTTTTCATGCAGGCTGGAATCGCCACATTCGTATTTTTGGCCCTCTGATTTATATTGATATTCTCAATCATAAAATATGGATTCAACATGATGGTACAGAAGTAGGAATTGCCAACGAGTTAGTTGACTTAGGGATACCGAAAGAAGAGATTGTTTTAGCTTATCATGCGCCATTTATGCGGCAATATGATGGGTTTGCTGTGAACTGATGATGTTATCCCTCTTCTATAAGGTACAGCTCGAAGCCTTAGAACCTAAGCTATACAAGCTATTGCCTATTGCCTATTCCCTCTTACTGTGCATTGCGCTTTTTCTTTAATTCAAAATAAGCTTGCATTACCTGACGTACTTTCGGCGCAGCAAACTTACCGCCACCTCCTCCAGAGTTTTCCCCAAAGGCAACAATCACCACTTCTGGATTATCCAACGGAGCATATCCCCCGTACCAAGCATGGGATAAACGAGGGGGATCTTCAGCCGTTCCTGTTTTACCAGCATTAATCGGTAAAGAAAGGCTATTCATTACGGTTCCCGTACCTGCATTAACCACTCGACGTAATCCCGTTTGCAAAATTTCAACGGTAATCGGACTCAGGCCTAAAGACTCGCGCCAAATATGATCGTCTCCCTCTTGTTTCACCAAATGAGGTTTAACTAAATCTCCACCATTAGCCACCACTGCAAACATCATTGCCACTTGCAGAGGAGAAGACAATAAAAAACCTTGGCCAATAGACATATTTACTGTATCCCCAACAAACCATTCATACCCAATATTTTCCCGCTTCCAAGCATCATCGGCGACTAAACCTGCCGCTTCTTCTCGGTGTAGCTCAATTCCTGTTTTGCGCCCAAATCCAAATCTTCGCGTCCAATCAATTAGTATTTCTCCGCCAATTCCTTGGGCAATTTGATAGAAGAACGTATCGCTACTCCAAGCCATAGCTCCGGTAAAATCTAAGGGTCCAAAACCAACCCGATTCCAGTCCCAAAATTTAATTCCTCCCACTTGAATATAGGGATAAGTTCCCAAAACTGTGTGGGGGGAGTAGATCCCGGATTCAATGGCTGCTGCGGTCGTCACAATCTTGAACGTAGAAGCAGGGGGGAAGCCTTGCAGTGCCCGGTTAACAAAGGGATGATCTTTTCCTTGTAATTCTTTCCATTGTGCCTCACTAATTCGCCCAGAGAAGATGTTGGGGTCAAATTTGGGATTACTGGCCATGGCTAAGACTTCGCCATTTTGGGGATTCATGGCCACAATTGCCCCTTTCGTATTCCCTAGAGCTGCTTCTGCCGCCATTTGTAGGTCTAAGTCCAGGGTCAAACGGATATCATCACCGGATTTAGCTGCTTTATGATCGAGAATGCGTACCACTTGCCCTTTACTGTCTACTTCTACCTCTCGACCCCCCCATCCCCCACGCAGTTCTTTTTCTAGGGCCGCTTCAATTCCCATTTGTCCAATAATGTCACCGAGACGATAGCCTTGATTTTCCGTTTTCTCTAAGTCTTCTTCGCTGACTTCCCCGGTATACCCTAGAACATGAGATGCCACCTCTTTATACGGATATTCCCGTGCTGCTTCTACATCGACTTCTATCCCTTCCAACTCCCGGCTATATTCAGCCAGGGCAGTCACTTCTTCTGGAGTGAGTCCTCTGGCAATTCGTAGGAGGTAGGGAGAAGTATATTCTGCTTGATCCAGACGGCTTTGGATTTCTGATTCGGGAATGTTGAGGATTTCTGAGAGTCGTTGGAGCGTGGTGGGCCATTCGGTTTTACGGCTGGCAAGGGGCCAAAGATAGACGGAGTGGGAAAGACTACTACCGGCGAGGATTTTGCCATGGCGATCGAGAATCTTACCGCGTCCGGGATGTTTGGGAATCACCCGAATGCGGTTATTTTTGGCTTCTTGTTCGTAGGTTTTCCCTTGAAGCAGTTGCAGATGTACTAACCGAGTCCCAATCCCTCCAATCAAGCCGAGGGTAATCAAGAGTAGGAGGATTAACCCTTGGTAGTTACGTCCAATGGTACGCTCTGTAGTGTGGGTCGTGGGAATGGGACGGGACTTGGTTAAGAGCATAATTTGATTTCAAAGGGTTAGGAGACGAAGCACCAGAATTGTAGAGCAATTTTACTGAAATTCAAAGATTTTTTACAGTTGACTGAGTTTGGATTGACAAATCATAAAGAAAATAGTAGCAGAATAGTCTTTGATTAGGTTAAATGTTGCACTCGATTGCAAGCCAACCAAACCCTCCGCTAAAATGCTCTCAGGTCAGCTATGGCAGCATTGCGTTTCCATCGCGCCTAAAATACTTAACCTGAGTGAATAGATTATTAGTCTATGTTTGATGCCCTCGCCGATCGCCTAGAGTCTGCCTGGAAAAGCCTCCGGGGACAAGATAAAATTAGTCAGACGAATATTAAAGAAGCCTTGCGGGAAGTCCGTCGCGCCTTATTGGAAGCGGATGTAAATCTGCAAGTGGTGAAGAATTTTATTGCTGAGGTCGAATCCAAGGCTCAAGGGGCAGAAGTGGTGAGCGGGGTACGCCCGGATCAGCAGTTTATCAAGATTGTCCATGATGAGCTGGTGACAGTGATGGGGGGAGAGAATGCCCCCCTAGCTCAGGTGGAACCTGCGCCAACGGTGGTGTTGATGGCAGGGTTACAAGGAACGGGGAAAACCACAGCTTCGGCCAAGTTGGCCTTGCATTTGCGCAAACAGCAACGCTCATGTCAATTGGTAGCCACAGATGTGTATCGTCCGGCGGCGATCGATCAGTTGATTACCCTGGGAAAACAAATTGATGTGCCGGTGTTTGAGCTGGGAGCAGATGCGAATCCGGTAGAGATTGCCCGGCAAGGGGTCGAAAAGGCGAAGGTTGAGGGAATTGACACCGTTATTATTGATACGGCAGGTCGGCTGCAAATTGATGCCGATATGATGGCGGAGTTGGCCGAGATTAAGGCGGTGGTCAATCCCCATGAGACGCTGTTGGTAGTGGATGCAATGATGGGTCAGGAAGCAGCCAATCTGACCCATACGTTCCATGAACAGATTGGCATCACGGGGGCCATCCTGACGAAGATGGATGGCGATAGTCGTGGCGGTGCGGCGCTGTCAGTACGGCGGATTTCGGGGCAACCGATTAAGTTTATTGGGGTTGGGGAGAAGGTAGAGGCTCTACAACCGTTTTATCCAGATCGGATGGCTTCTCGGATTTTGGGCATGGGCGATGTGCTGACCCTGGTGGAGAAGGCCCAGGAAGAGGTGGATTTGGCGGATGCGGCGAAGATGCAGGAGAAGATCCTTTCGGCCCAGTTTGATTTTACCGATTTCCTCAAGCAGACGCGGCTGATGAAAAGTATGGGGTCTCTGGGGGGTCTGATGAAGATGATTCCAGGGATGGGTAAGTTGAATGCGGATCAGTTGGAACAGGGTGAGGTGCAGTTGAAGCGATCGGAGGCGATGATTGGTTCAATGACAACTGAGGAACGTAAGAATCCGGATTTGTTGTCGAGTTCTCCGAGTCGGCGGCGGCGAATTGCCAAGGGGTCTGGGCATTCGGAGAAGGAGGTGAGTAAGTTGGTGAGCGATTTCCAAAAGATGCGATCGATGATGCAACAGATGGGGCAAGGCCAGTTTCCCGGCTTACCCGCAGGATTCCCTGGAGGCGGTGGCGGGCCAGGGATGTTTGGGGGCGGCCGGCCTCCTGCTCCCGGTTGGCAAGGCTATGGTGGAGCGCCCAAGAAGAAGAAGAAAAAGAAGAAGAAGGGATTTGGACAGTTGTAGTAGCTTGGCCAGCTTAAAAAGGTGAACATGAGATGAGGGGGATGAACCACAGAGACACGGAGGTACGGAGAGGATTTGTATTCTGAATTGTTAATTATGGGTGTAGCGGTGAAAAAATGGTAAGATTAGGAGTTTAGTGTCTAAAATCGAAAAGCATACTGCTGAAGGAAAGCGATGATCAAGTTACGATTGAAACGATTTGGCAAAAAACGGGAAGTGAGCTATCGGATTGTGGCGATGCCCAGTACGACTCGTCGGGAAGCTCGTCCTTTGGAAGAGTTGGGATTTTATAATCCAAGAACGGATGAGACTCGCCTTGATGTGCCGGGAATTGTACGGCGCTTAAAACAAGGCGCTCAACCGACTGATACTGTGCGTAACATCCTTGAAAAAGCGAATGTCTTTGAACAACTCAAAGCAACAACCCCCGAAAACTAATGATGTGACCCCACAATCGACTTTACCAACGCCAGATTATTTGGAGTTGGTGCGGATGCTGATTCATCCGTTTCTAGAGTTTCCAGAGGAGTTGAAGCTCGATTGTGAGAGGTCTACGAGTAAACCTCTGGTCTGGATACGAGTGGCGTTTTCGCCGAAGGATAAGGCGAAGGTCTATGGCCGAGGTGGCCGCAATATAGAAGCGATCCGAACGGTGCTGTCTACGGCAGCTCAAGCGGCTGGACAGTCGGCTTATTTGGATGTGTATGGTGGGTTCCATGTGTCTGACGATCGCCATGAACGCCATGGGACTCATGAAGAGGCTCGAGTTCGAGAGAGTCGAGATAAACCACGAAGGAGATCGCGACCCGAACCGCGTCGAGTTCAAGGGCCTTATCGCCAATGAGAACTAGACGACTTGCTAGGGGTTGCTCCAATTGTGGTGAATTATGAGCAATGAACCAGTAATCATTGAACTGCCCAGTCCCGATAGTGCGATCGCATTGTCGGGAGTTCAGGGCGAAAATCTGAAAATCCTCAGTAGACAAACCGGGGCAACTGTGGTGCTGAGGGGGCAGGAGTTGCTGATTTCGGGTACAGCGAAACAAGTAGAGTTGTGTTTGGCCTTGGTGCGATCGCTCGAAGAGTTCTGGGGGAAAGGTAAGTTGCTCTCTGGTGTCGATGTCCTCACGGCTCGTCATGCTCTGGATACGGGGCGAGAGGATGAACATCAGGATTTGAAGAAAAATGTCCTCGCTCGTACCCGTCGCGGCGAGGAGATTCGAGCGAAAACCTTTGCCCAGAAGCGTTATGTGGAGTCGGTGCGGACGGAGGATCTGACGTTTTGTATTGGCCCGGCAGGAACGGGAAAAACTTATTTGGCGGCAGTTCTGGCGGTTAGAGCGCTGCTGGATAACCAGTATGAGCGGTTGATTTTAACTCGTCCAGCAGTAGAAGCGGGGGAAAAGTTGGGATTTTTACCTGGAGATCTCCAACAGAAGGTCAATCCGTTTCTACGCCCGCTTTATGATGCCCTCTATGAGTTTATTGAGCCGGAGAAAATTGCCAGTTTGATGGAGCGAGGGGTGATTGAAGTGGCTCCGTTGGCGTATATGCGGGGTCGGAGTTTGAATAATTCGTTTATTATTGTTGATGAGGCTCAGAATACGACCCCAGCGCAGATGAAAATGGTGTTAACGCGGTTGGGGTTTCGATCGCGGATGGTAGTGACGGGGGATGTGACGCAAACGGATTTACCCGGAAATCAGCGATCGGGGTTGGTGGTGGCAGAAGATATTTTAAAGAATGTGGATGGGGTTGGATTTTGTAAATTGACCCAAGCGGATGTGGTGCGTCATCCTTTGGTACAACGGATTGTCAAGGCTTATGAGCGCTATGAAACGGCTCTTTAGGGGAATAGAGCGCTTGGTGATCGGCAACAGTAGATGTCCCATCCTCTTTGTCGGCTGACCGCTTACTGCTATGATTTGTATTTGCGATTGTAGGGAGCGATCACTCATATCAAGTCCCAAGAAATCAAGAAAGCGGGTTTCTGTCAGAACTTCTGCATCCCAAGAGAAATTTTCTGAAGAAACCCGCTTTCTGCATTACATCATATAATCGTCAGGGCTTTTATCTTAGAGATTTTATCGCGACTCAATCCCTCTAATTCCCCAATCTCTAACCACCCTTCTTTCACCAATTCGGCAAAAACAAAAATTAGCATCGAATCCCGAAAATCATATTTCCCATCCAGGTCATGTCTTCTGGCACTGAGAAAATCATGCAGTTTCCAAAGTTCATCTGGACTCGCTGCTGTTTCGGCTTGTCGTTTCACCTCTGCCGTCATTGATGCCACTTCACGACGGTAGGCCGTATCAAAAGCAGCCTTGGCAATTTTTTCTTCTATAGCAGACCATTGAGTTTCAGTAACAGGCATTGTCAACATGAATAGTTTTTTTATTTAAATTGCGGTCAAAGGACATTACTTTCCTTGATATCAAGAAAAATTATAGTAAATATTTCCAGATAAAAACTAGGTAATTTGCTGTGCCCCTCCCAGAAAAGAGGGGCGAACAAACTCAGGAAAGCCATGCCCTGTAAGCTTTCAGGGGCTTCATTGTCGGTTCTTTAAACTTTATTAAGTTTTTTGATGGGTTGGGGACATGGAGCTGGCTTGAGGCAGTTCGAACCAAGGAACTTGGGGGAATGTGTGATGTTCTTGATGATAGGCCCCAAAGTGATAACAAGTCAGAAATGACCAGCAATCAAATAAAAAATCAGTCGGGGGGTTCCGGTTTGGCCATGACTTGCCTTTGCCATGAGGCAAATATGTGCCAAAAACGAAAAGCTGAAGTGAACTCAAGACCAGAGGAACTAGGAAGAAGAGAAATAAATTTAAGTAAGCAATATTAAACCAAGCATTAAGGGAGAGGGAAACCAAAGCGATCGCCCCTAATAATTTGATAAATTGCCTAAGAGAAAAATAACCGCGCAGGAATTTAGCATACCAAAAAATCGGGTGGCGATGGACTCCATCATGGAAGTCAGGATCGCCAACTTTTCCGGGGGTTAAATGGTGATTTATGTGGTTTTTTTGGCAATTTTCATAGGACAAGCAAGCATAAAGACTCACCGCGAGTTGACCTATTGTCCGATTTAACCGCAGATTGTGCGGAACCAGTAACCCATGAATCGCATCATGGGCCAGGATAAATAAGCCCGTATGTAGGAAAGAACGACCAGCTATCCCAACAGCGATCGCTATCCAATTGATGTTGCTGAGGGGAACAGCAATCAGCAAAATACCACTGCCTAACCATAATAAAAGAATTGCGATCGCCAGCCATAAACCCAAATTTGATTTCTGTTTCTGTAATGCCATGATTTCCGTTATACGACGATCAAGTAAAAGATTGATTTCTCTGCCTCCCCCCTTAATATCATGTCAGCATAATTGCCCATAATAAAAATTTCTCCGCGTCAGAGCGTCTCCCCGTCTCCGCATCCATCCTAACTAGGGGTCTTCAACTTGATGTGATATAAAAAGGGGGGGAAGGGGGAGGATCGATACGAAAAAAGCGTCCCCGTTGAGGACGCTCTGGTTTTAATCCGTTTGGTCTGGAGAAAAATTTGGAGATATCTCAGTCCAAATCGTCAACAGGTTTTTATTTACTAACCAAGTTTAAAAGTTCTTTGGCAGATGCCAACAAATCAACCGCCACAAAGAATATCTTGCCATCAGGATTTAACAAGAAACGCCAAGCAACATTCATGCCCACATTGGCACCAAACCAAGGAGTTTGACAAGTCCCAGTCACCTTAATTTGCAAGAAACCATCATTAGCGGATTCGCTCACACCCCGTTCGGGTACGAGTTTGAGATTTTGGCATTCTTCTCGGAAGAACCGCAGCACCGCTTCTTTACCAACAATCGGGCGTTGGAAAGGAGGTTGCAGCGCCCCATCTTCTGCAAACAACTCAATCAAAGTATCAAAGTCATTTGCATTGAGGTTCGTCATGTATTTAACAATTGTGAGATTATCAACCCCTTCGATTGTCACCTTTTCTCGTTGAGCGATTTCTGTGGGGACAACCACAGGTTCAGATACACGCTGATATCCCTCAATTCTTTTCGGATCATAACCCATATCTACGACGGCATTTCTTAAAACAGTGATTTGCTGTCCACCTGCAAGACCAGAAACCGTTAACAGAACTGCCGAAGCATTTGCAGAAAGTTTGTAACCATCAGGAATGGGCGCGACCAATCCTTGGTTCATCCATTCAGCTAGACGATACCAAAAGCCCAGTTTAAGGTTGGGTGTCCAAGCTGCATACATACGATTGATGGGGGTATCGATCCGATTGGCCAGATCGCACATGACTTGGGATTGTTCTTTGAAGGACATTCCCTTGATCTGTGCCAAAGTGGATTCGGCAAACTGCATATTCGCCGCACCAGGAGCGGCAACGGTAATGCTTTTTCCCATTTCTAAGTAAGCAAACCAAATTAATGCCAGTTGATCTTCTGCACTAAGCTGGTTGAAACGGGCCGTTGTTGCAGGAACAACATCGGCAGTCAGAGTATTTGAAAAGATATTGCGTGCTGTATCAACGGTGTACGCCATAAAGTCTCCATGATTCTGCTGAACTTGAAATGAGAAAGAGCATTTCTCGAACTCAAAGTTTTCTTCTTGTATTAACCATAGCACAGATAACTTTACATTTTTTATAATAACTTTACATTTTTTATAAAAAAATCATCAGTTTACATTATTTAAACTGATGATTCAACTTGGGTAATATTCTGGCTATTTATCCATATTTAGTGTTCTGGCACCGCAATTACCCCCCAATTTATAAATATATATAGCGTAGCCAAGTTTTACTTATGGTTTGTATTGATAACTGTAAATGTAAATTTTGCTAAAATCGAGACAGTTTAGGGTAAATAATGTGATATAGCACCTTTTTAGGACTTATTATACTAAACTGTCAGATACTGACGTAAAAAATAAAAAATGAACAAAAACCTGACTCAAATCCTGAGCTTACCTGGTGTAATAGTCAAATCTCAAAAAAATAAAGAATGGGAGCATCAAACCCAGTGAGCAGTTTCTGGGTAACGATGAGGATTTTGGGCTGTTGGCCAAATTTGGGGAAGTTAGGTAGGGTCCCTGCGGCGACAATAAAATAAACCATGGTTACAAATCAATGGTATTTGGGCATAACGCACCATCCATAATTACGCGATCGTCCAATTTGAATCATCGCATCATGCAAATAATTCGTTTATTATTGTGGATGAAGCTCAGAATACGACTCCAGCGCAGATGAAGATGGTGTTAACTCGATTGGGATTTCGATCGCTATGAAACGGCTCTTTAGGGGAATCGCGATCGCAATTTTGGTCTGGATGGCGATCACTTGTCCGGTTTGGGCAGGGCCTTTAGGCGATCGCCTGCAACAGTTTCCCCATTGGGACAGCAAACCTCCTGTAATGGCAGCCACAGGCGATTTGGTTTATCCTGACTGGATGGAAGGCACTTGGGAAGTGACCAGTACCTTAGAAGACATGGTTGCCCCATTAGCACCCGATTTAGTCACCCCTGGTTTTGAAGGAAATCGGCAATATTTGCATCAACCCATTGAATTTGAGGTGCGGTTTCAACCCGCGAGTGAATGGGTATTACCGTTTCAGGGAGATTCCGGTTGGTCGTGGGGAAAAACGTTGAATCAGATTCTCAACCCTATTGTGGCGGATCGGGAATTTAATGGCTCCCATATTGCTAGTGCTTATTTAGGCGAGGGAGTGTTGCGATCGGTTAAGGTCGATCCTGACGATCCCAATCGGCAAATTATTCGCTTTGGTTCCGATCGCCAATTAGTATCTCTGGTCACTGGACGAGCGATAGAAAACCCCAATGATAACGACTTTATCAGTACAGAAGTGGCTCAACAAGTGTTTCGCAGCCAAGGGCAGATTTACTTAAACGAAGTTGAAACCACCACGGCTTATCATCGATTGAGTAAAACGGGTGAGGTTGAAGCCGATCAAATTACCGCCATTTATCTCTCCCCCCAAGATCCAGAGTATTTCCGCGCCATCTCCACCCCGGTGGCGTTATACCGTTATCAGTTACTGTTATCGCTTGTCGATGAATAAGAGTTATCCCTCTTTTCGCTGTTTAATGATCGAGATGGAATTTTCCTCCTAATTTTACGCGATCGCAGAAACTTGAGGACGGGCAAAAATCATCCGTCCTGCCGAAGTTTGCAGAGCGCCCGTAACAACCACGCGCAATTCCACCCCAATATACTGCCCCCCTTCTTCCACAACGACCATTGTGCCATCGTCCAAATATCCTACCCCTTGTTGTGGTTCCCGACCTTGCTTAATAATTTTTAAGTCCAGATCGTCACCGGGCAAATAAGCCGGACGCATCGCCTGGGCGAGATCGTTAATATTGAGGACAGACACCTCCTGTAAACTCGCAACCTGATTCAAATTGTAATCATTGGTGAGCAATGTGCCGTTAATTTCTTGCGCTAAATGCACCAACTTAGCATCCACAGTCGCAATCTCTTCATAATCGGCTGGGTGGATAACAATTTTATCTGGATAGGTTTCGCGAATGCGGTTGAGAATTTCTAAGCCTCGACGACCCCGAATCCGCTTTTGATCGTTGCCCGCATCCGCCACCAGTTGCAGTTCTTGTAAGACAAATTGAGGCACGAGAAGTTGCCCTTCAATAAATTTTGTAGCGAGTAATTCTTCCAGGCGACCATCAATAATACAACTGGTATCCACAATTTTTGTGGTGGCAGGTTTGAGGGTTCCCTCAGCCAGTAATAGGCTTTCCATACTATGAGGATTAATGAGTCGTAAAAATGACCGGCCATGGGTATCTGCCAGGGAAATACCGGAGAAGGCAAACAGGATACTGCCTAATACGGCAACCAAGGGTTTAATGAAGCCAAATTCTTTCGGAATAGGTAGCAGGAACAGGGGCGCTAACATCAGGTTAGCGACTAATAGACCAACGACTAAACCAATGGAACGGGTCAGGAGAACTTCTACCGGCATTTGTCGCACTTGCGCTTCTAAACGCCGATAGGAGGTTTGCACAAATAACCCAACCGCTCCCATAATGAGGGCAGCAAATCCAGCGGTGACCGATCGCAGACCATCTTGATTACTCACTTGGTCTAACACTGGGGTTGGAAGCAATTCCACGCCGTAGAAACCGATACCGATTCCTGCTAAGATAAAGGATATGATAATAATTGCGTCAATCATCATTTGACCTGATTGGGAACGAATAAATATTGAGGGGTCTGAATCAACCCCCTAAACTCATTGCCATAAAGGATAGAGATAAACCATATTATAAGAGATAGTGCGATTCGTTCGGGCGAAAATGGAAGTCAAAATGACTGAAGTGTATGCCAGGCAAGGATCAGAACAATATGAACCTTGACAACTTAGGAACCTTAGAGGTTAAATTCCTCTCCCGTAGGTGTAACGGTGAAA